>VHBH01000002.1 GCA_016872055.1 Nitrososphaerota archaeon | reverse complement strand
GACTTGAGCATTCTGTTTTCTTCTTCTAGGAACATTTGCATTTGAGTTGGGTCGGTAATTCTGATTTCTGCACTCATTTCTGTTTTTTCTACTTCTAGTGCTGCATTGAGTAGTGCGATTTTTGCCTTTTCAATTTTGGTTGGCATTCCACTGTGAACGACTTCTTTGTCTAGGACTATGCCCTTGATAAGCTCTGTCGCTTGGATGGAGCTGCCTGCCTTTTTCTCTACTTTGATGTTATCTAGGTCAACTACGTATATGTCGCCTTTTTTTTCTGCTATGCGCAATACTGCATCGACTACTAGTTTTGCTAAAACGCTTGAATCTTCAGAGATTAATTTTGATTGCATGCTAGTTGTTGCTATTTTGAATAATGATTCTTCGTCAGTTGGCTCGATTTTTTTTGCAATTTGTGACAATAATTCCATGACTTTTTCCTGTGCTGCCTGATATCCTTCTATTATGACTGAAGAGTGGACATCCTTTGCTAGTAGTTCTTCTGCTTTTTCTAGCAATGCACCTGCAAACACGACTGAGGATGTTGTACCGTCTCCTACTTCATTGTCTATAGTTTTTGAGATTTCAACCATCATTTTTGCTGCTGGGTGCTGGACGTCGATTTCCTTCAGTATGGTAGCACCGTCGTTTGTGATAGTGACATCACCAATAGAGTCTACGAGCATTTTGTCTAGACCCCTTGGACCAAGGCTTGTTCGGACTAGATCGGCTACAAGTTTTGCAGCCATTATGTTGTTTTTCTGGGCGTCCCTGCCTTTTTGCTGGAGGGCGCTTTCCTTTAGAACCAGGACTGGTCCTTGTGGTGTTTGCTGAATTGAAGCCATACTAGATAAAAAAAATCTTTTGAACCCTTTTTTAAAAGTTTGCTAGGCTAGCGTGGGTATTATAGATCGCTTTTTTACGTCAATAATTCCAGAATGTAGGATCCTAACTGACGGTAAGGCAAGAAATGGCAAAAACAGTGGCATCAGGTGCGGCCTTGGGAATTTGCAGCCGGCATCCCGTAATGTTTGGTTTAGGCTCGTAAATTTGGCCAGAACATCGTCAAAGGAATTCTTTGATATGATTCCAGCCACTTGGAGCGGCAAAAATGACATGACTTTGCCGTCCTTTGCTATTACCATTCCACCCTGGGATTTTACCAGATGGTTTGCTGCTATGGTCATGTCTTTTTCTGTAGAACCAATAACAATTAGATCATTTTCATGAAAGTTCCACGTAGATGCAAATGCTCCTACATCTGCCCCAAAGTTTTTCAGAAATCCTATTGCGTGCTTGCCTGACCCGTATGTCCTATCAAATGCTGCTACCTTCCAGATGTCTTTTTCTCTGGATGGTGTGACATTTCCTTGCTCTACTGCAAGTTCTGCAGTAGATAATTTTGTGATGATTTCAGTGTCCATTTCGATTAGGTTTGCGGTGACTGTGTGGCTTTTGCTTGGAATTATAAAATCAGATTCAGAGAACTTCTTTAGCTTGACTGTCTTTGTAATCCAGGCAGGTAATGCATCTTTTCTTATCTTGGCTACAATGCTTCCATTTGATACTACTAGCTTGCCGCCAACAAATACGCGCCTTGGCTTTTTGGTCAAGTCATCAAAGACAAGCATGTCTGCTAGCTTGCCCGGAGCAATTCCACCAATGTCATTGCCCATTTTGTAATAGTCAAAGATTGTTTTTGATGCACATGCTACTGCATCAATTTTATCCATGCCCAGTGCAATTGCCTCTCTGACGCAATGATCAATGTGACCGTACTGTGTGATGTCAAGCGGGTCTAGGCCGTCTGAGCAAAACATCAGCCTTGAAAGATATGGTTTGTTTTGCAGGATTTGCGGTATGATGTTTTTTAGATCACGCCGAATGGAGCCCTCTCTCATCATAACCCACATTCCTAACCTGAGTCTCTCCATTACCTGAGAATAGTCGATTGGCTCATGACATGAGAAAATTCCAGAGGAAATGTACGCGTTAAGCTTTTTGTCTGATGCTCCCGCTGTGTGGCCGTTTATCAGACAGTTTTGGTCAAGCATTTGTGCAAGCTTTTTCATTGTTTTTTGGTCTCTGCTTGTGACCTTGGTCCACGAGAACACTTCACCCAATCCCACAATTCCATTCAGATTTAGGGCGGACTTTTCTTCTGATAATGATAGTGCTTTTCCGTGGCTAAATTTAGGATCTACTGGTATGCCGCCAGGAGTTACAGAGAAAATCCTAATTGGTAGTCCAGAGCACGACTTTACAAATTGTTTTAGTCCAGCAAATCCGCAAACACTCACGATATCTATTGGATCTGAAAAAAGGCTCGTCGTTCCGCAAAGAAGCGATCGCTTGGCAAGCTCTGATGGCATTACAAACTGGTCAATGTGAACATGTGGATCTGCAAATCCCGGTGTGAGATATTTTTTTTCTAAATCTATTATGGTAGTTTTTGGTCCTGCGGCGTGTGTTGCATCTGGACCGACATATGCGATTCTATCAGCTGTAATAGCAACTTGGGTGTCTGTGTTGATCTCTTTGGTGTAAACGTTGATCAATGAGCAATTCTTTAGAATGATGTCTGCCTTTTTGTCGCCCATGGCAACTGCGTTGAGTGAGTTGATGGTATCAAGACGTGACACGCCAATCAGTTTGGAGTAGGCTCTATTATAGGTTCAATGAGGAGCTATTGTTTAAATTACCAGCTAGGCGGGCTTTCTCTATGAACGTACCCAAGGAAATGAACAGATATTGTCCTAAATGCAAGAAACATACTGCTCAAAAGGTAGCCTTGTACAAAGCAGGCAAAAGAAGAGGCTCTGCCATTGGTGAGCGAAGACACGAAGAGGACAAAAAGGGGTACGGAGGACAAAAATTCCCAAAACTTGCAAAACCTGCTAAAACTACAAAAAAACAAACATTGATTTTTACATGCCCTATTTGTAAAAAGAAAACAATGAAACATGGGATTAGACTACGCAAATTGGAGTTGACTGCATGACAAAGCGAGCACACATTTTGGTTCCAAAGCCAAAGAGCAAATTCCAAAAGGTCCAGTGTAAGGAGTGTAGTGCGGAGAACATTTTGTACTCACATGTCACTTCAATCGTTACATGCAAGTCTTGCGGCAACGTAATTGCAGAACCAACTGGCTCTGTTGCAAAGATTCACGGAACTATACTAGGAATTCTGGAATAAGTCGTAATCTGACTTTGTGTTCAGATTAACTGCAATTCTTTTATCATCAAATATAGTACAGGTTTCCCTCTTTGATCCTCTTGGATTTACTATGGAGATTCCGGTGTAATAGCATTGAACGCCATTTACATCTGTGGAATATTCAAGAGATAGGTTGTTTTGGTCTAGGAATTTTTTTGTCACAACAAAGCTCTGCCAGTCTTTATTTTGGTATTTTGATACCAAGTCTTGTATCACATTATGATCTAATAATGGTAGATCACCAGAGGTCACAAAAACTGGCTCATCAAACTTGGATAATGCAAAATTGAGATCATAGACATAGTCTTGTCCGTTTGTTGGTACAATACCCGTATGCTCTGAGACAAGCTTTTCCGTGTTTGGTGAATTTGGGCTTGTTACCGCAATTATTTTTGTAAAACACTTGGAATTCTTTAGTGCGTCAATTACGTGCAATATGACTGGCTTTTTGTATTGGAGAAGAAGTTTTTCACCCGGTATACTCATCCTTGTCCCCTTGCCTCCTGCCATGACCAGTCCAATCATAGCGATGCAAACACTAGAAATGCAGAAACCCGTGCCAGCTCGTTTGTAGCACCCATAATGTCACCTGAGATTCCGCCAAAACTACGCCTAGAGACGCCTATGATAATCAGAGTTATTACTATGGCAGCACCCAATGCCACAAAGCCGGCATTGTTCTGAAATGCTACAATTATCGATATGGTAATTATTCCTGCAATGACTAGCTTTTTTCTGTCCTTCATTGATTCGATAAATGTCGAGTTAGAACCCTGCCAAGCAGAAGGACCAATGCTTGCAGACAACACCATGCAAAATTTGGCAATAATTTCTCCAATCAAGATTGCATAAAACAGCTCAAAGCCCTTCATGAAAGAGAGTGCAATAACAGCAGCTGCGACATAAAGCACAATGGTAATTATTCCAGCAGAGCCGACCTTTGGGTCCCGCATCACCTCTAGCTTTTTTTCTTTTGTTCCCTTAACCATGATACCATCTGCAAAATCTGATAATCCATCAGTATGGTGTATGCCAGTGATCAGTACTAGGCCAGCAGTAACTAGCAATCCAACTACTAGTGGTTCTAAAAAGAAAGACATTCCCCAGCCTGCTGCTCCAAGCAACAAACCAATTGCAATTCCAATTACTGGAAATAGATACATGTGTTTTGCAACAGTCTGCAGATCAGAATTTCCTGCAGGAATTATTGTAAGAAATGAAAACACAGAACCTGCTTGTCTAAACATGAATCCACCAACCAAGATAACTCAACACCATGATTGACGGTATTGTCACAATTCCACAAAACAGAACACACGTTGTCTTCATTAGTGTGACTGCTGATTTGAAATGAGTATAATCCAGCTCTGCTGTGCCATTGCCCAGAGAATAATGATCGATTTTCTCAAACCTTGTGTGTAATGCACCTGCCATTGCAGCCATAGGAATTCCTGCGTTTGGGCTTGAGGTCTTGTTTCCGTCTTCTCTCATTGTATGCAGTGCTCCTCTCCAATCTGTACCTACGATTAGCGCGGCAAGTACCATCACATAACCAGTGATTCTTGCAGGAATATAGTTGAGGATCTTATCGCAATTTGCTGCAAACCAGCCCACGTTGGAAAATATGGAATTTCTGTAGCCTATCATGGAGTCAAATGTGTTGATTGTGCGATACACAAATGCTCCAGGGAAGCCAAACAAGCCAAAATAGAAAAGCGGTCCTGTAACGCCATCCACAATGTTTTCGCTTGTGGTTTCTAGGACTCCGGATACCACATGGTTTTTGTCCAGCTGTTTTGTGCTTCGCTTTACCAGCATTGCCAGTCGTTCTTGGGCTTCGCCTAGGTTGTCTTGGTGTAAAGACTCCATTACTTGCTTTCCGTGCTGCTCTAGGCCGCGTATAGCAATAGTTGTCTTGAGCAGAACAGAACCAATTAGAACCATCAATACCGTTGATATTATTTCGGTAGTACTGGTAAATACTTCAAAGGATACCAGCAGGGCAGCAACAAGTCCAGTAATTGATACGGTTACAGTTATTCCGCCAATCTTTTCCATGGTTGGATTTTGTGATTTTGCAAATGGAATTAATCTAGCAATCATAGTTCCAACCCATGCAGTTGGGTGATACTTTGATCTTGGGTCGCCAAAAGCAAGATCAAGTAGTATAGCTCCAATTGCGATCAAAATTGGGATCATGATATCAACCTCTCTATTGATTTGATGTCAATATTTTGCTGCGTTATCTTTGCCAGCTTTTCAATTTGGGTGTCTAGTTTCTGCTTGTTTTGCTTTCTGAACAAATGGATTTTGTCGTCAAGTGAGTCTTCGTTTGGCAACTCTAGGTCAACTAGAGGCATTACACCTAGAACGGATTTAGATGTTATTTGCCTTAGGCGCCTAAATCCAGGCTCCAGTAGCTTTTTGTTTCCTCTGAACTTGTTTATGATGAATCCCCTGACCAGACTTTGTTCTTGCTTTGATAGTAACATCATTGTGCCTGCAATGCTAGCAAATGTTCCCCCCTTTTCAATGTCGGAAACAAGAATTACTGGAGAATGCGTCTTTTGTGCTATCTTCATGTTTGCAATATCATATTTTTGCAGATTTATCTCGGCAGGTGAGCCGGCACCCTCTAGGATTATCAGATCATATTTTGATTTTAGGTGTGAAAACGAATTCATTGCTGTTTTAATTCCACGACCTAGTGCAAATTTCTCATAGTAGGTTTTGGCTGACATTTTCTTGAACGGTTTTCCTTGAATTACGACATTACTAATATAGTCGCCAAGTGGCTTTAGCAAAATTGGATTCATGTGCGGGGAGATCTCGGCACGGGCTGCAATTGCCTGAATCGCCTGCGCCTGAGATATCTCAAAGCCGTCCTTGTAGGAATAATTTGACATGTTTTGTGACTTGAATGGTGCAACGCGGTATCCACGATTTGAGAAAATCCTGCACAGCGCTGTCACGAGCGTGGTTTTTCCTGCACCGGACGACGTTCCTTGAATCATTAATGTTCTAGTCATGATATTTTCTCCAGTGCAGATACCAGCTTTTGGTTTTCTTTTCTAGTCCTAACTGCTATTCTGATATAATGCGAGTCGAGTCCGTGGAAATTTCCGCAATCTCGCACCAAGATATTTTTTCGTATTAGTTTTTTTTGCACAAGACTTGCTGGCTGTTTTGTTTTGATCAAAAGAAAGTTAGTCGCAGAACTAGAACATGAAAAACCTTGGATTTTCGATATTGAGTTTATGAGAAACTTGGATTCTGATTTTATTAGCTTTCGTGTTTTTGTAAGAAATGTCTTATCAGATAATGCCGCAATTCCCGCCTGATGTGCTAACTCATTTACACTCCAAGGAACCTTGATCTTGTTTAGGATAGAGATGATGTCTTTGTTTCCTATCGCATATCCTACGCGCAATCCTGCAAGGCCAAATGATTTTGTCAGAGAGCGCAGGACAAAGAGATTTGGATATTTTTTGACCAAACCAATGACGGACTGGTTTGGTGTCTGGGTCAGCTCGATGAAGCATTCATCTAAAAATACAAGAGAAGATTTAGCTTTTGCTACCTTGATTATTTGCATAATAGACTTTTTTTGTAAAAGCTCGCCTGTAGGATTATTTGGATTGCAGACAAAAACTAATCCATTTTTCGGGATTTTTTTTATGAATTGTTCCAGATTAGATTGTAGATTGAGCGTTGCAAAGAATTCCGGTTTTGCCCCATAGAGTCGAGCTGCCGCTTCATATTCTCCAAATGTGGGGGAAATTATAAGAACCTTGGATTTTGATGTAGCCCTGCAAAAATCATAGATTATTTCGGTTGCTCCGTTTCCTATTGTGATGTTTGCAATTGGCATTCCCAGATATTTTGAGAGGGTTTGTTTTAGCTTTGTAGAATTGTGATCCGGATATGTTGGAATTTTGGCATAGTCGATTGCCTTTTTGATTATGTCGGGAAATCCCAGTGGGTTTACATTCGAGCTAAAATCTATGATCCTAGGATCATACACAGAAATTGAATAAGGTCCGCCATGGTGGACTGTGCTATGAAATTGGATGTTTTTGGCATACTTCATGAATCAAGGCAGGCTGTGACGGGTTTAGTTGTTGCGGTCTTGGGGCTAAGAATTATTAATTGATCGCACAAAAATTTTCCTTGATGAAGAAGCGCGTAGCAATCTTGGGCGCAACAGGCGCCGTAGGGCAGGAATTCCTCTTATCCCTAGAGAACCACCCATGGTTTGATGTGACCCAACTTGCGGCATCTGAGAGATCTGCAGGCAAAAAATACATCGAGGCTATTCGCGATCCTAACTCCGGCATAGTAAAATGGCAAGTAGGTGGGGATGTTCCAAAATATGCACGTGACATGCCAGTAGTAGCAATTAATGATGTCAAAGTATCAGAATTAGACTTGGTCTTCTCAGCAATAGAAGATGAGGCAGCTCGAGACATTGAGACCAAATTTGCCAAAGATGTTCCAGTGGTATCAACGTCATCTGCATACAGATATGAAGAGGATGTGCCAATCTTGATTCCTGGAATCAATGACGACCACGTTGAGCTAATCGAGCAGCAAAAAAAGAACAGAAACTGGAAGGGCTATGTCTTACCACTACCAAACTGCACCACAACTGGTCTAGTCATTACAATGAAGCCGCTGTACGAAAACTATGGCGCCAAGCGAGTAATCATGACATCAATGCAAGCAATCTCTGGAGCCGGACGCTCGCCAGGAGTATCCGCACTGGATGTAACTGACAACCTAATTCCGTACATTCCAAAAGAGGAAAACAAGGTCAGAGTAGAGACTGCAAAAATCTTGGGCAAGCTAAAGGATGGCAAGATAGAGCCAGCAAACATAAAGGTGAGCTGCACATGCACGCGAGTTCCAGTAATTGATGGCCATACAGAATCCGTCTTTGTTGAAACATCTATGCCAGCAAAGGCAGAAGATGTAAGACATTCCATCGAGGAATTTTCAAATCACATCAGCGTTACTGGATTACCTTCGGCACCAAAAGATTACCTAGTAGTACACCAGGACCCGACAAGACCACAGCCAAGAATCGACAGACATCTTAATGACGGTATGACCACATCTATGGGAAGACTGGAAGAAGACCAAATCTTTGACAATGGTTTGAAGTATGTGCTATTTTCTCACAACAAGAAAATGGGCTCTGCAAAAGGAGCAGTCTTGTTGGCAGAAATGCTGTACAAAAAAGGAAAAATCTAGAAAAATTTTACAATTTTTTCTCATTAACTTATAAAACAGTAAAGGAATTTGTCGAGCAGGTGTTTTAGACGGCAAAAATTGATGACCTAGACCTGACTATACTGTCGGAGCTATCCGAGGATGCTTCAATTTCCATTCCAAGACTATCGGAGAAAATCAAGGTAAATCCGTCCGTTGTGTATTCTAGAATCAAAAGGCTTACTAAGAAAAAGCTTATCGAGCGATTCACCATCGTAGTAAATGACAAGGAACTAGGCTATGGGGTAAAGGCTTTGACTGGAATTAACATGGACTCTAAATTCCGAGACAACATAATTGATGAATTATTCAAGATAAAGGGCATTAGGGAGATATCCGAGGTAACCGGCAGATTCGACATCATGGTGACAATGTACGCCCAGAATCTAGCAGAAATGCACAGGCTCTTATCAGAAGGTGTGGGAAGAATAGAGGGCGTGCTGGCATCAGAGTCTTTTATTGAGATGAAGCGCAGGACCAAGACTATGCCGTATAACCATTCGGCCTAGGGGCATGTTACATTTAATTTTGAATAATATTACACGTGGAGTAGGGAAATAGATGCAAAGGACTCTGACCAAGGGCAAAATTGCTACATATTACGAGCTGACTAAGCCGAAAATATGGTACCTTTTGGTGTTTACTGCATTTGGTGCTACAATAACAGCATCAAATGTGTATGATGTGGAAGTGTCGCCGGCTACTTGGGCTTTGATGATTTTTGGAGTAGCCGCAGGATCAGCTGCTGCCAATACTTTGACTAATTATCATGACAGGGATATTGACGCAATAATGGAGAGAACCAAGGGTCGACCGATTCCATCTGGCAGAATTTCACCTCCGGAAAAGGCGCGTGACTTTGGGCTGGTACTAGCTGGTATATCTTTGGCATGTGCATTTGCAATATCATACACTGCTGGATTCTGGAATGGAATCTGGGCCGGAATTTTCATGGCTTTTGGTCTCGTAAACAATGTAGCAGTATATTCTCATGCGCTAAAGAGGCGAAGTAGAACCAACATCATTCTGGGCGGCCTTTGCGGAGGGGCCCCTCCATTGATTGGCCATGCTGCAGTTACTCTACAGGGACTGTGGGATCTTGGAATGGTCATGGCAGGCCTAGTCTTCATTTGGATTCCAATGCACATCTGGGCACTAACTCTGCACTTTAAAGACGACTACAACAAAGTAAACGTTCCAATGCTTACTGCGGTACAATCAGAAAAGACATCAGCTAGAGTGATTGCCATTTCCACACTTGTCATGGTATTGTTCAGTATAGTGCCGTTCTTTTTGACACATGATGGAAAACCTGTAATGACAGAGGTATACCTGTACACCGCAATTGCATCTGGGGTTTTGATGCTGGTGTTGTCATTTTGGGTTATAGCAAAGCCATCGGAGAAATCATCCTGGGTTTTGTTTAAGTTTTCCAGTCCATATTTGGCAGTGTTGTTCATTGCGCTAATGGTTGATTCAGGTCTTCGATAACTAGGCAGAACTAGGCAGTTTTGTGCGTAAATGTATCAATTCGGAATTTGAACCCAATACCGTTGGGGTTAAACTAGGCACTGATAATTTCTACGCTCGTCTTTAATATCAAAAAATTTTGAATTAAAATCAGACTGTGGATTGGGAAGTCCCGACCGGAGCCCCAACGACCACACGTCCTATCTCGCGCTATTTTTTATCTTTCAAAAATATCATTGATTACTGAGGAAAACCTAATGGATTTTCCTGTCTTTTTTCGATTCTTAAAATGTCGATCTTGCAGCCCTGACCTTTTGCTGTACTTATTGTTTTGACATGGATTCATTGGATGAGGTTGGCTCTTCTGTTGCGGGATTGATTGTGGTCAGATTACGCATAATTATCAAGTATGGGTCTGATAAATGATGGTGTTATTTACCAATCAAAACCAATCACTACCAAATATTTATATACCAATGAATGGTTCTAATAACCAATGGATGGAATGAAATACCAAGACCCGACAAAGGATCAGGTAGACTCTCCTCCACAACAAAAGGTGCAAAAAATGACAACAAACGAAACAACAAAAGACGTGTTTTCAGTATACACCAAGAGCTTTGACAAGCTAAAGAGCGCATTAGACAAATCTGCTGCACAGTCACTGCAATCATACACAAGCCTAAACCAGGAGCTAGTAACTTCTTGGACTAACTTTGTGCACACTGCAGTAACAATCCAGCAAAGCGTAGCCAACAAAGTTGGTATGAACTATTCTTTGCCAGAACAAACTATCACAGCAGTCTCTGATGCGACAGAGGCATTTGTAAAGGCAGTCGAGACAAACAATAAAGTTGTCCAGACAGCATTTGATGCAACAATCCAAAACGTAAAGACAATCAACCAAAACGCATCAGCCTTTGCAGACATGGGCCAAAACATCATTAACTCTTGGATTAGTGCCTGGAAACCACGAAACTAAATTTACTCTTTTTTTCTTTTTTTTTATTCTAGATCTGAATATCGGCATTATTTTTGTAAGAATTAGAACAATTTTACAAGAAAAGATCAGAAATCACAAAATAAGGTTTAACATTTTCCACACAAAATGTGCCGTATGAAGACCGAACCAGATAATACTATGACATCATAATATAGGATCGGCATCGGTAGCTGTCGCCAAAGTACAATCCCGTTTTTGGCCTTAAGCTAGGGGTGCCGGATTTTTTTGCGCTACTTGTTTTGTTTTTGAATCTTGTCTAGTGCTTCTTTTGATTTTGCCTCTGCATCTTTTGTAAAGTTCTTCCAGACATTTTGCCAGTTATCGAAAAACGCCTTGAATGATGCGGATCCAGACTCTTTCCAGAGATCTTCCCATGCTTTTTGTGACCACTGGTACGGATTTTGCTCAAACTGCTTTGCCATGTTTTGCCAGATCTCGTTGTATTTTTTCATCTCCTCAAAGTTGGATGATTTTAGTGCCTGCTCAAAGCCCTGGATGTACAACTTAAACGTGCTTGTTGCCTGCTCTTGCATTGCCTGAAACGATTTTGCCCACAGCTCAGTTGCATGTGAGTAGGCATCTAGCATATTGTTTTGCTTTTGGTCTTTTTCCATGGAATAATAGAAACATTGATGCAAAAATAGTTGTTGTTGATTATTGTTGTGGAATCTTGAGTGTCTTTAGATGAGCATTTGCTTGTGTACTCAGTTTACCTTCCGCAAAGACATCATCGTAGCAATAATTCATGGAAAACAAACTTCCATCGTGCCAGTAAATTTGGTTACGGGTTTGGCAATACATTGGTGCTTTACACCAAGTTGAGTTAAGGTAGAAATCTATTAGAATCGGCCAAAGATTTTGTATTCTTGTTCTAAAATTAGGAAATCTCCATTTCCGATGAGCTAAACAACAGTGGTAGCTTTAATGGACTAGTAATACCGGACATTGTGCTTTTTCAGAGATGGCTCGTGAGACGCTTCCAAGTGTTTTGATTTTTTTAATACCGTGCAAACCTTGGCTTCCCATTATTATCAGGTCCATCTTTCTTCCTTTTGCAAATCTAAGAATTGTCTCTTTTGGGGATCCCTTGATGAGTTCATAATCGGCATTGGCCCCTTGTTCTTTGCAGTCAATTACTTTGTTACGCAGTTCCAGCTCTATTGAGGACAACGATTTATGGGGCTTTTCGGAGTCAGTTACTTTACTAGTAAGCCTTGATGGCAAGTCCTTGTCCAATACAGTTAGAAACCACAGCTCCGAGCCAAATTTTTTTGATATTTCAATTGCTGTATCTAGTGCTTTTTTGGAGAAATTCGAGCTATCATATGGAACAAGAATTCGCTTAAACATACAACATACAAGAAACAACCAAATTAAATCATTTTTTATTAGATTTAGTATACGATAAATTATAGAGAATTCGTGGTGCGCAGGTTCACATGATGCCAGGCTTGGGGCCGACAAGAGATCCTCCCGCGTACCAGCGTGTATGACATACGTGATGGTATCATTAAAGGAACACTACTGATTCATACGATCAAATCATACTTGCCTATATTGTTACAACTTGGGACACATCAGATATGGTGATTATTCCCTTAGATGCAGAATTTGTGTTCTTTTTTATCGTGTCAATTACTTTGTCCAACCAAACTGGAAAAATGTCTTGACTCGCTTCAAATAGATAAAATTCGCGACCTTAATTTAACAGGCTGGATTGATTTTCAAAGGTAATAATTTTTCACTGATGATTTTTTCCAAACGTAGCTCAGATTTTCAGAGCTAGAAATCTAGCCATATGGAGAAATCAGAGGATCTTTCGATTTTTCATTTGGTTTGATAGAATAGATCTCCTTAATGTTTAGAGCCCAGACTTTTGTAGATATTCCCTTAAACCCAAGCTCCTTTAGCTTTTGCGCCGCCTGCTCATTCATATCTGGATCTGTTATTTCTTCTGCATCGCCCTTGAGCTGGAATCCAGAGCGATTTGCCTGATCCACTATGGCAACTGTGATTTTTGGCCATGACTTTATGTTTGCATATGTCTTGTTCATGTATGCGTCTGCGAAGACGATTTTCTCTTCCTCCAGTATTGCCATTACAAAGCGAGGCGAGATGTTCGGCGTGCCCATTCTATCCACGCTTCCGACAAGGACCATGTTTCCCTGCTGAATTATGAGCTGGACTATCTCGTCGCTTACTTTGACCATGCCTAGATCTAATTAGAACATCAACGATATAACTCGTTATTTGATTATCAGATTTTTTGATTTTTTTGAGATTCTTCGTCTATCTTGAATTCTTCCTCATCGGAATACGCCCGTTCCGCATGCTCGCCAATGTCTAGACCTATTTCCTCTACTTCCTTTGATACTCGAATTCCGATTAGTAACTTGATAACCTTCAGTATGGCAAATGTTCCTCCAAACCCTAGTACGGCTGCAACGGCTACTCCTATTCCCTGAATGACAATTTGATCTGGGTTTCCAAAGAGCAATCCGTTTGGTCCGGCTGGGTTGATTGCAGCAGATGCAAAGATTCCAATTGCCAGAGATCCAATTATTCCTGCAATTCCGTGAACAGAGCTAACATCCAGTGCATCATCAATTTTCAATCTGTCTTTGATTATCAATACACCGATATACGATGCAAGGCCTATTGCAATGCCAATTACAAATGAGTGCTCTACGCTTACATAGCCAGACGCTGGTGTGATTCCTGCAAGGCCTGCGATTGCTCCGTTGATTGCAGCTACTATGCTTGGCTTGCCCGTTCTCATCCATGACAATCCAACCCAGATCAGTGCAGAAATGGACGACGCCATGTGAGTAACAATTACAGTATTTCCAGCTACACCGCCAGAAGAAAGCGCGCTTCCTGCGTTGAATCCAAACCAGCCTAGCCAGAGTAAGGACGAGCCCAGTACCGCAATCGGAATACTGTGCGGAACCATTATTGACGGCCCATAGTTTCTTCTCTTGCCCAAAACAATGGCAGCTGCCAGTGCTCCCATTCCAACACTAGTGTGAATTACAATACCTCCCGCAAAGTCAAATACTCCAAGATCTCCTAGCCATCCCCCACCCCAAACCCAGTGAGTCAGAGGATAGTAGATTAGAGCAGACCATGCCACAATAAATATGATAAACGAAGAAAACTTCATTCTCTCTGCAATAACACCAGTCAAAAGCAACGGCGTGATTGCAGCAAACATTAGCTGGAATTTAGCAAACAACACTCCAGGGATTGTGGGCGCAAATGGTAGCGAGTCGTCCCATGGTACTCCCTTTAAGAACACATAATCTAGATTTCCTACAATGCCGCCAGTGTCTGGTCCAAACACGAGACTAAATCCAAATACAAACCACATCACGCTAAGTAATGCAAGACCAAAGAAGATCTGCATGAAAATTGAAACCGTGTTTTTTCTTCGCAACAGGCCAGCTTCGAATAGGCCCAGTGCCGGAATCATCAATAGGACCAAGCTACCAGCAATTAGAATCCATGCTGTATCTCCAGAGTCTATTGGCACAGTCGAAGCGAATATTTTTTAGTATATGAACTTACGTCAAAAATTCATAACTGATTATCATTTGATTATCGAATGTCATAACTCTGGAAATAGAAAAAAGATATTTTACCGTGTGAATAATTTGAAAAAATATGATAAGAATCGAAGTTATTTTGCCAAAAAACGAGGTAATGTCGATAAGCGAGGGCCTCAAGGAAATCAATGTTGGCGGCCTGACAGTGTCAAAAAAGCGAGGTCGCGGAAAAAATCCAGGTCCTGAAATTCACGCATCAAAGGGAACTGAGGTATTCATTCCGCAATTTTCAGACAAGTATGTCCTTGAAATCATCGTTCCTGAAAACATGGAGGAAAAGTCAATCCAAATAATAAAACAAAATGCCACGCTTGGTAAGATTTTCGTGCACCCAGTCCTCCGTACATACGACATCAAGACTGGTGACGAAGGCGACAAGGTAATCTAGAATTTACCAACCAGAACTCGTCAGTATGAAAAATTATAACATCTCTCTGTCGGTGTAATGTAACATCCAGATCCGACAGAGCTGTTTGTATTTGACATGTAACTGTGAGATTTTGTGTTGACATGAAAGGAGTTGTGAGATTTGATTTAAAATCAATTGTTTATGAGCACAAAAACAATATGTGATGAATTTCTTACTTGGTGGTTGTAGGCTTTGCGGTTTTTAGTTTTTTCTTGTCATCTTTTTTCTTTGTGTCTTTTTTCTTTGTGTCTTTTTTCTTATCCTTACTGACATCCTTTTTGGTGTCTTTATCAGATTTAACATTAGATTTTGGCTCTTCTGATTTTACTTGGGACGCTGTATCAGAAATACTAAACTTGACACTGGCTGGAACATATGGATCAAAGTCAACCAATCCGCGTCCAATCAGATACATCTGTAGTGTGTATTCACCTTTGGATGGAATTGTAATTAGTCTAGAGTCAGCTCCGCTTGGCAATGGGATTCCAAGAATAGAACCGCTTCCAGTGTTTACGTAAAATTCATTTCCTTTGGAATCTTTGACGCTTAGTGCATATCTGATGTCTTTTGCCAGTGAACCAGATGAATCAAAGAACGCTATACTAAACGAGACATCCTTGCTTGTACCATATCTTGGATCATATGATACTATTGCCTTGTAACCATTTGAGAACTTGATATCAGTTGATTTGAGTGAGACGTTGTCAGGTGTAATTTGTACAATCATTGTATTTTTGTCGGTTACTTTTTTTGCAATCATCTTTAGCTCTTCGCTAGTAACAGCAAGATGAAGTGTGTTTGTGTCCTTGCTACCATATGTGTCAATGCTCAGACTGCTTGCAAAAATCGGTACTCCGTTTATCGTGCCCTTGAAGCTGTTGATATTTTGGAATGGCGCAAATGATTTTGGAATCTCAATGTCGGTTCGCACCAGTGTTGTATGTTGTGCATGTTCCCAGTGGAAGGGCATGAAAAATGTTATTGTTTTAGTGGATTCTGAAAACTCGAAACTAGTTATTTTATCTTGAAATGCACGTACGGTGACTGGTGTTTTTCCTGTTGCCGTGGCAAGTGAGAATTGTTGTTCAGATGCAATGTTGATTTTTGTCTCAAACTTAATGTCTTCTGTGGTCTGGGTTTTTGGATTTGTTGCGCCAATGATTGAAACTTTGACTGTGTATTGTCCTGGCTTGTCAAAGACTGGGCCCCGCATTATTGGAGTGCTGGTACTAGTTGATTCCAGTGCGCTAGGAACTATTGGATCCTTATTTCCTTCGTATTTTGTGCAGCGCCAGACTTCTTTTTCTGCGCATTCAGATTTTGGCTGGACCTTGACTGTAAGCTCGCCATCTGCATCATAGAACATCTGAGCTGCAAGTAATGTTTCGCCTGAAAATATCTGGACGCGGTATGTTACACGTTCTATGTTGGTGTTAGTCTTTGAGTCAAAGAATCGCACTTTTAGCTTTGCTGATGAATCCTTTGTAGGATTGAAGTCAGCAGGATCAAGTACGGCGGATATTGTTACGTCTTTGCCACCAAAGCTCACTGGCGGGGCAGCTGAGCCCCCATGGTGTTGAGCATATGCAATATTAACTGTAAAAATCGTCGCCAAAAATGCCGCCAAAACTAACAACTTGTACAATTAATCATTTCAGCTTCGAAGCGATATTAAAAACTAATTCATGATTCATCCTGGAATAATTTCATAGACGATAAACAGATTCATTTTTGATTATCAAAACAAGACATTTAAATTGAAAAGGCCAAATTCGCACATCATGGTAGAAAATCAGATCAAGCGAATTCTTGTTCCAATGGACGGCTCAAAGCCCTCGGAGAAAGCACTAGATCAGGCAATTGAGGTTGCGCGGGCAACACACGCCACCATATTGGGAGTAAATATTATTACATTTCTGCCAGCAGAATTCAGGCCGGCAGTAGCGCCATACAAGATTTACCAGAAAAAGGAAGCTGGATTGTTTTTGGAAAAGGCAAAGTACCGAGCTGCAAAGCACGGTGTTCTTTTTTCATACGCCATATTATATGGCAATCCAGTAGACCAAATAATTGGAGTTGTAAAAAAGAAGAAAATTGATCTTATTGTTATCGGGGCGCGTGGAAAGGGGCGTGTGATGGAATTGTTTCTAGGCAGCGTTTCAAATGCAGTATTGCATAAATCCCAGATTCCAGTATTATTGGTAAAATGACATACTAGAGAATTCTGGTGTCGCACTGAATACTACAAAAAAGACTAATAAAATCTGCGGAAACCCAGATGGGAAAAGAACACGTCGAGCAAATAAGATACTCCGGTAAGAGTGAGCATCCTTGTTTTGTGTTTACAAAAACCCTCGTGTGTATTGACGGATCCAAATACTCACTCAAGGTAGTAAAAATTGCGTGTGAGCTTGCAAAAAAGCATAGTTCAACACACTCAATAATCTAGTAGTGGACAAGAAGGTAAAATCTAGCGTTCTGGTAGAGGCTCTAATTCGGAAATGCGACGATAACTTAGCAAATACTCTTGCGAATGAGGCCGAGGTTACTAGTGTTCCTCATAAGGCATTCCGTGCTCAAATCTGTCCCAAGGATATACAATGTATTCGGTGTCGCGCGTCAGTTCTGCATATACTAGCTGTTTCGGATAGTTGTTTTTTCTTCTTGCATAAATGGTAGCAAAGACCAACTCGTCCGGACTTTCTGCACTCTGTATTATTTTTCTAAATGTCTGGCCGGAATCGTATATGTCGTCTACAAAAAGCGAGTCTTCTGGTATTGACTCTCCATCGACTAGGATTTGCTTTATTCCTAGCCTGTCTGCTAACAGTCTTGCTGGAACCATGCCACCCCTGCTAATAGTGGAGATTGTCTTGAATTTTTTTCCATGCAGCTTTGTTACTAGCTTTGTGGTTGCTGATTCTATCTCGCTCCAGTTCTTGTATTCGTATACTTTACCCAATAGATCTAATTTGTAGAATATGATTATGACCTTGTCGGTTAATCTCAGGACTGAAACTCATGCCTGATAATATTGCCTACGGTTTATGTAATTTTAATTGGGAATTGTAGTGTAATTTGCACCAAGAAAGTTATGGCACCACTTGACGGCTCTGATAACTCTTTTAGGTTACTAGATGCTGCAATTTTTCTTGCAGAAAAAACAATATCTATCCAAGCAAAATCATCGCGAACGGGACGCCTATCTATATGATGCTAAAATACGCAAAAAGCAACAAGAATGAACTAATTGTGATTGACTCACTTGGTCACAGCAAAGTAAGGGAGTTCTTTTTGGGAAGCGTATCGAATTATGTCTTGCACAAATCCATCATACCAGTGTCGTTAGTCAAGTGAGCACAAATGATTTAAGATAATTTGGTGTAGGTAAAATCATGAAACTCAAAAACAAAATCGCAATAATAACAGGTGCATCAAGCGACATTGGCGCAGACATGTCCAAAAGATTTGTAGAAGAAGGCGCCACGGTTGTAATGCTTGGGCGTAACCTAAAATCTCTGGAAAAGGCACGCGCATCAATTAATGGAAATGCCGTATCGATGGCGTGCGATATTATGAATAATTCTCAGGTCCTCAGCACAATAGACCAAGTAGTAGACCAGTACGGCAAAATCGACATCCTAGTCAATAATGCCGCAAAAATAAACGACGCAATTCATTTTCATCAAATGAAGGACTCGGATATTTCCGATCTAATAAACACAAACATCCTAGGAACACTGAATATCACTAAAGCAGTCATATCCAAAATGCTTGACAACAAGAGCGGCGCCATCATAAATATCGGCTCTATATCCAGTGAGCGTGCAATCCCACGGGTTCACCTGGCGGTATATTCAGCTACCAAGGCGGCAGTTTCCATGTTTACAAAATCCATTGCGGTTGAATATGCAAGAAAAAACATTAGATGCAATTGCCTAAATCTTGGAATCATAAATGCCGGCATGATCAAACCGTACCTCGAAGACTCACAGGCACGTAAAGTGCTCGAAGAGCGTCAACCACTAAACAAAATTGGTGATCCAGAAGATGTCTCCAAGGCAGCAATATTTCTGGCATCGGATGATGCCAGGTGGATTACTGGAACCATATTAAACATAGATGGCGGAAAATCTGCATCTGAAGGATAGCTAGTACGGAGCTATCTGACTGTTCCATCAAGAACTCTGTTGATGGATTGCGCGACAGTTCATAAAATCATCTATTGTTGCCCTTACTATCTCAATATTATGATCCATTGTATCATCCGCGGAATCTAGAATTACCTCTACAAACAGATAGTTGACGATAAATCACCAAGCACTTTTGCGTTTAACTTACATGGTATAATCACCAGTGATTTAAAAAATACTAATCATCACAGATACTTGTCTAGTGGGAATTTTTTTGCGCCAGAGATTTTTGCTATTTCAAATCCCTCTTGTCGCTTGTCAAGTGGTCTTGTTGCATCAATTCCAAGCTTGGCAGTGAGTAGGTTTTTCTGATCACTTGATGGATCCAGACTGGAGCCGCGTACCTTTTCTATTATGTCGAGGTTTCTGTCTGCTTGGAATCGTGTAGCCATTGCGTATTCTACTTGGATTGGATCAGATGGATCAATATCATCATCAACTACTGTTACCATTTTCAGGGAACGATGGGCTGCAAATGTTTCTGCGATTGTCTTTTTGCCGTCGTCCTTGTTTTTCTTTGATATTTGTACAACAGCGTGGAGCCAGTTGCATCCACCATCTGACATTACAACTTGTTTTGTTTGTGGAATTTTCTTTTTGACGTCTCGATTTAACTTGGATTCAATTGGCATGCCCATAAGCAGTCGGTGTTCTGCAAATCCTGCCAAGATATCGTGAAATATTGCATTATTCCTATAGTAGAGATTTTCCAGCTCAAAGACTGGCTGTGCTCTGACAAAATCATATGTCCTTAACATTTCCACCATCCACTCGTTGTGAGTTTTATCAGAGAGAATCTTGCCTTCCATAACGATTTCCGTTCCAGACGGAACGATCCTTCCAGAATATGGTAATTTGGTCAGCGTCAGCTTGCCGTCCAAAATTGCATTTGCTATCTCTAGCTCATCTTCTCCCCATTCTGCCTGATATGCACCTGCAATGGACACTGCTGGGTGAACGCCGACTGTAATTGCTACTTTGAGGTCTTCTCCATGTTCTTTGGCATCCATAAATGAGCGGTGTAAATGCCTACCCTCTACCATTCGAACAGAAAAGTGTGTTTTGTCTATTGGCATCAGTCTGTGAAATGACGAGTTTTGTGTCTTTTTCTCATAGTTTTGCGAGTAGATAATAGAAGACGTGATAAATGGTCCCGATTCTTTTTCAAAATGAGTAACAATAGGAAGTATGGACAGGTCGCGCGACTTGTTCTCAAAGAACTTGCCAGATGGTGTTACCTTGGGCTTTTTTGCATGTGAAATAGCAGAGATTACCTTTTGGTGAATTGTATCTTCTGTGCAGGAGACTGCCTTCGCAAATCTGGCCCGATTCCCAACCAGATTTGCGACCAGTCGTAATTTGCTTTCGCGAATATTCTCAAATAGAATTGCGTTTGAGCCGTCTACTTGTGCAGTAAGAGATGCAATTTCAAATTTAGTAGAGACCTTTTTGGATATGGTATGCAGCTGGCCCATCTTTTTTACTAGACCAATGTAGCTACGCAGGTCCGTCATTTCCTTATTGCCTCTGTTATCTTCTCAATTAGAACCTTGCCTGGGCCTGTACCGAGTTCTTTTTGTGCAGAGAGTGAAACAACGCAAATGCCACGAACCTCGGATGCCATCTTTTGCGATATCAGTTTTAGAAACATCAGGTCAGCCCGTATTGGAATAATCTCAGACGATACCGGTGTAGGTCCTGTTGCAATTGATATTATCATACCACCGATCCGCATCGGACCTTCAGAAATTGAAATGAAAAAAGCGTTTTCGTACTTTAAGATTTTGACATCGAATTTCCGATTTTCTGTCTCCACAGTAATGCTGTGGTCAGAACTTGACATTAAATGCCAGATGAGACTTATGCCTTTATTGCTATCGTTTCTTCTGTGGTAGTCTTAACTGAATCAGTTTTGGATGCCTTGGTTACTCTTGGCTTTCTAGTTGTAGTTTTAGCAGTTTTTACTTTTGCTGCTCTTACCTTTTTTGGTTTGGCTTCTACAACTATTGGCTCTTCGACTTCGACAGTCTCTTCCACTTTTTCAATGGAGTTGATTCCAGTTGCTTCTTGAGCTTCTGCTTCGACTCTAGCGCGCAGCTTGGCCTTGTATTTGAGATTTCGTGGTTTTGTTCTCAATCTGTATCCACAGCACGGGCACCATAGTCCTTCCCATTTGATGAAGATTTCACAAATTTGACAACGTCTTTGACCTGAAGCATAACGTCCAGTTCCTACTGGCTTTTGTGCCTTGTATCTGGAGCAAATTCCCTTACATGTCATATTTTGTCAATGCAATATAGGAATCGTAAATATTTAAGCATAGATCCATATTTTTTGCATATTTTTATGGAAAAAAATATAGAAATTTTAACTGATCTGATAGAACTGCCTGATCAATTTGACAAAAACTCGAAAAGTTATATAAATATCTAACGATTTTTTTACGCACGAGATAATACGTACTTGGAGCCTGAATTTGGGTTGTTTCCGGGTGTTTTTTTAATTTAGACCTAGCCAGTACGCGATAACGGCAACACAAAGTGCCTATAACCTTCTCTTTGCGCAATGACCCTAGCTGAGAGCATGTCGCGCTTGCCACGCTTGTTGTAGTTTTTGATTTTCTTTGTTGTCTTTCTCTCATCTACAAATTCCAGCTCAAAGTGAGAACAGAATTTGAGGTTTAGTTGTGTGGTGATTTGTTTTGCTACCTGCATGTTACCGTTTCCAATTCGCACCAGCTTACGCTCTGCTCTAAGGCCACCGAGGATTTTTGCGACGTGGGATGCTAGCTCTTCTGGAGACGTGTATAATCCGCACTCTATTTCCCTGCCAAAATAGCTTACAGATATGCCTATTCGTTGTCCTGGATCTATTCCAATTAGAAGCTCGGATTGGTTTAGTCCCGACTCAAGCTTTTCTATAATAATTCCCTGGATTACAGCTGGATCCTGCTGGAGAATCTCCTCGTTTAAGATTGCTTGGCTTGCATATCTAGGTGATTCGTCTTCTGTTGTAAATATGAGATTTCCCCGGTATGTTGGGATTTGATCTGGTACGATGGAGTCGTATTCTAGGTTCAAAAACTTAAGTGCTTTGACAAACTGAAAGTAGGATTTACCCTGGGTGGTGGCAATACCAATACGATATTGTTGTATGCTGCTGATACTGTCTATGATATAATTTGCGATTTAAGCCTTTACGGCTTGAGAATTGTTGACACTACGCTGTCAACTGCTTCATTAAACTTGGAATCTATATTTGCCCGGGTTTTGTCCAGCTTTGCTGCGCCGTCTGCTGCTATCTTCTTTGCCTGGCTTTCCGCTCTTGCCCTAGTCTCTGAGATCATGGCTTCTGCCTCTAGCATTGCCATCTGAGTTACCTTTTCTCTAAGAGAGTCGATCTCTTTTTGGGCGCGGGTATTGAGACTTTTTTTCATATCTGCCACCTTGATGTTTAAAGAATCCAGATCGTCCTCTAATTCTGCTAGGGACTTGATAATTTTGCTTACCTTTGAATCTGCAACTATGCTTTGGGATGGCGCATCCTTCATCAGCTAAAACCCGCCCGTACGGCTAATTAAATTCTTCATTTTGTGGTAAGAAGTAAGATTGCTCTCGATAGATCCCCGCCGGTCTCCTTTAGGGCGTTTGTTGCCACCTCGGGGGTTACATTTGCCTGACTGCATATCAGCATGATATCGTCTTCTGAAAAAATAGGAGTCTCTAGATCCTTTTCCTCATAGGAATCCGCAATAACCTGAAAAATGGAATTGTCTTTTGACTTCATTTCTGTAACTGCCGGTTTTGTAATTATGATTTCTTTTTTGTCGGTTTTTATGATTACCTCCTGGACGTTACTGAGCTCCTTCATGTCTAGGCCCATCCTATCCAGCATTCTTCGCATTTCGCGATTGCCTCCGCGCATCATGTCTTTTTTTGCTCCAAACTATTTTTTAAACTATCTCGCACCTTGATCGCAACTCCGCGCTTTAGTGTGCCCATCATATTTGAGTTTACAATTGCGCGCCCCACCGCAATTACTTGATTTTGGTATAATACCGGAACGTCTGCACCAATGAGTATGTTTTTGCCAGCCCAGGTAACATGCTTGCAGAAAACCGACTTGCCGTCCCTAACGAATGACGCAGAATCGTCATTTACCTCGATGCAGTTTTGGCGGAATTTTTTGTTCTTGAGCAAAATTTGTGCAAAATACGGCGAGATTGCTAGGCCTCCGTCAATTCTCAGAGTGCAGAGCAGTTGTTTGTCATGGTATACTTCTCGAATTCTGCCTGTCTTTTTGGAAAATGTCATATCTATTTGTTTAGGAAGATTCTTTGATATCCCGTATCCAAAGAGTGCGTCTATTGTGTGCTTTAGTTTCACTACTGGGTCCAATGATTATTCTTGTATAATTCCATTAATATGTCAAAATGCTATTTTGGTTGAGATAACGTAAAGATTGTCGGTTTATTCTTTACGTAAATTGTTCCACCATGTTGATCTATGATATTTTAGACAGTGGTAAGGCTTTAATCTAGTTTTTTGAGCCTATATTTGGGGGAGAAGTTGTATCGTCAGTACAGTTCACTGGTAATATGCAATCACATCCTAACACTTGATGAGTCCATTAGATTTGTAGGGCGAATCAAGGACAAAAAGATAGTTGCATTTGCGAGAAACACATCCAAAGCTGCGCTATTAGACTCGGAGTTAGGCAATATGGCACATTACTGGGCATCAATTAAGGCAGGAGTGGAGGAAATGTTTGACGGACCATTAGGTAAAACAAACTGGATGATTACTGCAAAAGAGCGAGTAAAGCTTGTAACATTATTCCTAGATGATGGTTTGCTCATATTTTCGCTGGAAGTGGATTCGAATCATGACGAAATAATCAAAAAAATCCAAGGCCTGAATACTTCATTTTAGTTGTCCTAAACAAGTTTGTGATTGATATTCTCGTATCATAAAATATGATCATTTGTATTACTGAAACTTGGAAAGTTGGGTTTTATCCATTCGCCTAGTTCGAATCTATTTCTAATTGCTGGATTGTGGAATGATAGACTTTGATCCTCATATCGTTATGTTGTTTGCACTCAGTAGGTAACATGCATTGAAAAGTCATGAGCCCTAAGTGAAACATGACCAAGGAGATCCCAATTCAATAGAATCAAAATTTCTATTTACATGATTCTTGTTCTGTGGAGTATCTACTTTGTAAATAGGCATACCATATGATGATAGATTTGTAAAATATACGTCTGAGCTTGCGAGTATATGTGAAGAGCACATCTATATAGATAAATTAAATTCATGTAGTTATGTCAGACAAAGAAGAGACAAGACGGATACAATTTACCGGAAAATCCTCCTATATAGTGTCATTACCAAAACAGTGGATTATGGAGTTGGGCCTAAAGCAAGGAGACCAAATAACCATAACTCGGGAGGGAAGATCAGCACTCAAAATAATTCCATCCAAAGACCAGATTAAATCATCACATGGTGAAGAGGCAGTTTTAGAGATAACACGCGAAGATAACAATGCTGCAATTATTCGCAAGATGGTGTCGTTATATTTTCTTGGCTACAAGATAATTCAAATAAAGCCAAAGGGAGACAGGCTCCAACCAGGTCAGAGAGCTGCAATCAAGTCAGCAGTCAAGGGAATGTTGATGGGTGGAGAAATAATTTCAGATTCTGTCGATGGTATAACAATCCAGGTCATGGTGAATTTATTAGAATTAACTGTTGATGGTGCCTTTAAGCGAATGCTTCACTTGGCAAAATCAATGCTCAATGACGCACTACTTGCGGTAAGAGAGGCAAACTTGGAGCTTGCAAAAGAAGTAATCGACTCTGATGACGAAGTGGATAGATTTGGATTTTACATTATTAGACAGTTAAAGATCGCAATACAAAACGAGTACATGCTGCATGAAATGGGCTTTACAAATGCACGACAGTGCCTCGGGTATAGACTGATTGTCAAAAACATAGAGCGAACAGGAGACCATGCAGTACTGATTGCCAAGGACATGCTGGAATTCAAAGAATCAGTCAGAGAAGATGCAATGAATAAAATCGAAGACTTGAACGACTTTGCAATATCTGTCTTGGACCAAGCATGTCTAGCATTGTTCAAAGAAGACTTTGCGCAGGCAGAAAAGGCAATTGAAATGGCATCAGAATTATCAAAATATGAAAAAAGGATAATCGAGTCAGTCAAGGCCATAAAAGACGAAGAAGAGGCGTACAGAATTAGAAGAATGACGGAAAACATTGCAAGAATTGCGGAATACGCGTCAGATATTGCAGAAATCGTACTTAACATGAATGTAGAAAAGTTGTTAAGAATACGACCATAGTCGGAATTATACAATGCTAAGCGCGATTCTAATCACATATGATAATGAAGACGCCATAAGGGAGGCCTATGGTCTTTGTGAGGCCGCTGGCTACAAAGTAGACAAGCTGGTTCGCCAGAAATTTCTCAACAAGGCAAGATATGGAATTGGTGAGGGTAAGATGTTAGAGATAAAAGAAATCTCAGACAGAATAAAGCCAGATGTTCTAATATATGATGAAATCCTCAAGCCGAGTCAGAACTACAACTTAGCATCAAAGCTCAAAATCAACATACTGGACAGAGAATCGCTAATCTTGGAAATCTTTGAGAGGCGTGCCACAAGTTCCGAATCCCACTTACAGATCAAGCTGGCCCAATTCAGATATGAAATGTCAAGGGCAAAAGAAAAGGTTCGACTGGCTAAGCAGGGCGAGCAGCCGGGATTCATGGGAATTGGAATGTATGAAGTGGATTCGTATTACAATGACATTCAAAACCGAATGAAATCGGTCAAGGCCAAGCTGGAAAAGATGGGTAAGCAGAGGGCGCTACATCGAGAAGCGAGGAGGCGAGTCGGCCTCAAAACAATATCGCTTGCAGGCTATACTTCTGCAGGCAAGACAACCCTGTTTAATTTGCTAACAGGTGAAACAAAGCAGGAAAGTCCGGAACTATTTACAACACTATCTACTACAACAAGAAAGGTCCTAATCGAAAAAGACCCAGTTCTGATTTCCGACACAGTTGGATTCATCTCTAAATTACCAGCATATATGATAGAGGCCTTCAAGTCAACACTAGAGGAGCTCAAGTACGCCGAAGTAGTAATCGTGGTAATCGACATTTCCGATTCAGAGATGGAGCTGCGCAAAAAATACCGGAGCTGCCTCAAAACCATGGCTGATCTCGACGTAGACCAGGAACGTGTAATCTATGCCCTAAACAAGTCGGACCTAGTAGAGCCAGACCAAATATTACAAAAAGCGGAATTCATTGGGCTAATAAACAGCAAAAAATGGGTACCAGTCTCCGCAGTAACTCAACAAAACATTCCAAAGTTGCTAGAGCTGGTCAAAAAAATGATCTCCAATCCCCCGCAGCAAATAAAAGAAATCCCAAGAAAGCAGGACCTGACCAAGTTTTATGAACAAGATGATGATTGAAGTACTGCGAATAGGACAAAGATTGGTCCGAGATGACAGGGTCACAACCCATGTTGCTCTGGTGTCGCGCGCATTTGGCGCCAAAAAAATCTATATGAATGAGATAAACCCGGAAATCAAGGAAACGCTCTCCAAAGTAAACAAGTCCTGGGGAAGCCACTTTGAAATAGAATACATTGAGAACTGGCGCACATTATTAAAATCAAAGAAAACGAACGGCGCAAAAATAGTCCACCTCACAATGTATGGCCAAAACATCAATTCTCTACAAGCAAAAATTGGAAAGGAAAAACAAATTCTGATTGTAGTAGGCGCAGAGAAGGTTCCGCGCGACGTCTATGAAAACGCCGACTATAACGTGGCAGTCGGAAACCAACCCCATTCGGAGATCAGTGCACTGGCAATAGTGTTAGATAGAATTCAGGGCGGAGCTCAGTTTGATTCCAAATTTGATGGCGGTAGATTACAAATTATACCATCAGAAAAAGGAAAGCAGGTAGTCTCAAAAAAATCCTAGCCTGGCTCGACCCATCCGCCACAAGACGAGCAGATAAGCATCCCTTCATCGTCTTCGTATGTCGGAGAGCCTGGAGGGCATTCGCATTTGGAGATTTCCATACATAATTTTGGATTTTAAGTTATTTTAGGAATGCCGGAGTAAAATCAAACATTTGTTTGATATTTTGGACTTATTTACTCAAAATACAAAGGGTTTGCCGGTGGAACATATTGCTTCTACCCAAAGCAAAGGATGTTGAATCCCTCAATCAGCATCCTGCTTTTCTTCGCAGATATTAAATATACAAAACAAGCCATGAGAATATGGTCGAGTCGTACGAAGACCCATTTGTTAGAATTTCTGCAATGATTGGAGGAGATGAATATCTCAAGGTTGCGCGTGCTTTGCTCAAGGCAGAAGACGCAACCGATGAGGAAATAGCAAGCTCGACTGGGCTTAGAATCAACATGGTAAGAAAGGTCCTCTATGACTTGTTTGGCAAGGCACTCATCACGGGGATTCGCGTCAAGGACGAGCGAAAGGGGTGGTTCGTATACAGGTGGCGCTCAAGAAAGGACGAAGTAGAAAACTTTATCGAAAACCAGAAAAAGAAAATTTCAGAGCGACTACAGCAAAGACTTGACTATGAAAACTCGTCACAATTCTATCACTGTGGAAATGAGGATTGCCCAAGGCTCACATTCGAGACAGCACTGGAACAATTCTTCAAGTGTCCAAGGTGTAATGGTGTAGTGAATCTCAAGAAAAATGACAAGCTCAAAAAAGCACTCGAATCAAAGATCACCGACATCAGAAACGACATGCGTCGTCAGATATAGTGTAAAATAATTTCGTTGTTTTGACGCTTGGTTTTGCGCAATTTTAGCCTCAGAGATTTCGATATTGTTGAGAATCCCTCTCCTTCGAGCAGTGTCTTTGCTTCTATTCCTCCAACCAGATATGGCGTTATGGTGACTAGCACCTCATCGACTAGTCCCTGATTTACAAAGTCCCAGTTTGTGGTTCCACCGCCCTCCAGTAGAATAGTTTTGATTTTTGCCTGGTGTAAGAATCTCAAAAGAGGTTTTAGCTCGACTTTATTTTTGCCTACTATTATGACATCCACTGGGAATCTTCCAAGTCTTTCCAAGTTTTTGCGCGGTGCCTTTTTCGATACAGCAATAATGGTTGGAACATAATACGAGGTCTGGATTATTTTTGAGCCAGTTGGAATCTGCCCCATAGAGTCCAGAACTATTCTTACTGGGTTTTTGCCAATTACATGCCTAACGGTAAGCATTGGATCATCCTGAATAACGGTGTTTTTGCCAACAAGTATGGCATCTACTCTAGAGCGCAATCTGTGAATGCGCTTTATGTCCTTTTTAGACGACAGTGTCGAGTCTCCAGTCCTACTAGCTATTTTGCCGTCCAGTGATATTGCAGCAGACATGATCACATGCGGCCTAGAGCTTGCCATGGATTATTTTGCCTCCGATCATTATTGCAGAGATTGCAGTTTCATTTGCCCTGTGAACAATGCTTGCATATGGATTGTGCATCGGCTCTAAGTCCAGCGAGTGCTTTTCAAAGAATATTCCGTCTGCCAAAAATCCGGGCAGAATTGAGCCTATTTTCTTGCCAAGTAGTACTCCGCCGTTTACTGTTGCCATTTTGAGTATTTCCTTTGGATCAATTCTTTTTTGGTGTATCCCCATGTGTGCCTTCCATAGATATTCCATTTCCCGAAACATGTCTGGCGAGTTTATCATGACATTGTCTGTCCCAATTCCTATTGTACAACCCGCCTTTGCCATTACCTCAAAGTTTGGTATCCCTTCTGCCAAAGACGAGTTTGCCCTAGGGCAAATTACAATTCCACGTGTCTTTCTTGCCGCCTTTTTTAGATCGTCCATTCCGGCAAACGTCATGTGCACCAAAAAGTGCGGGTTTAGCTGCAATGCTCGAGACGTCTCTGTTTTTTTGGTGATTTTTTTGGATGCTGCCATGCTTTGTTTTGTCTCGGAGCTGTGAATTGCCCTGAGCTTTTTTGTCCTTGAATAATATTGTAATGCAGAATCGCTGTTTTCATTTGCACCGGAGATTCCTATTCCGTCAGCGTTCTTTAGAACCTGAATCAGTATTTTTTTTGTATCATCAGATAGCGGCTGGTTTTTTTTGATCTGTGTTTTATCATGGTATGATTCGACTCTACCCAGAATTATTCCCCTGATTGGGATTTTTTCTAGTGCTTGTCTTAGTAGTAATATGCCTGTTGGACCGCCCTCCCTAAAATCGACAAATGTCGTGGTTCCTTTTTTTATCATGGAATGACAGGAATTTTTCATAAACGACACCAGGTGATCAGGCTTGGTTTGCCTTAGGATTCTCTGTTTTGCCCCCAAAATAGGATGGATTTTGCTGTCTACAGAACCTACAAGCGTTGCGTCTTTTGCTATGGAATCGCCAATGTGCGTGTGCATGTTGATAAATCCAGGCACTAAAAGTAGTCCCTCACAGTCTATTGCATTTCCATTTTTTTGGCCCAGCTTGCCGAACTTGTCGCCAAATATTGGAAGACTAGTTGAATTGATGTATTTTAGATCCCGGCCATAAAGGACGCTGAGATTTTTTAAAAGCATGACAGCTCATAGATTTCCGGTTTTTCTTTTTTGGCATCACGGATTTCTCTAATGGTATCAAGTGATTTTGTTGCGAGCTTGACTGCTTCTCTTGCAGTTCTACCGGTTCCTATTCCACAGTTAAAGTTTATACCAGATTCCTTTTTTGCAATTTCGAGAAATTCTTGCGCGTTTTTCTTTGCGTCGCCGGATGTTACCACCATGAAATTATCGCCTCCCATAAAAAACGCCAGTGATTTTTTTTCCAAAAAGAACTCGGACATTTTTGCATAAATGCCAAAAATGGTAGAAGAGATTTCGTATGGAGACTTTACCTTTCTTTGAGAGGTAATATTTTCCACATCAAAGTGCATTATCGTTACCTTTTGATCAGCAGCACCATTTACAAATCCAAAGATGTGATGGTCTTTGTCTAATACTATTGGGGTTTTTTTGCCCTCGTAAGCCTTGAGATTTGCATCAAAGGGATTGTCAGCATATCCAATTGACATGGATAGCTTGAGCGACGAGACTTGCTCTAGCTTTTGTTGGATTTCAATGTGGTCTGCCAAGGTCAAGCCATTTGTTATTACAAAAAACTCGTCGAACCTGTTTGAGAAGACCAAGCAGTTTTTCTCTGAAAAGAGTTTTTGGATTTCCTTGTACATGTGGGCTTGTAGTATTTGTAATTCATGTTCTCTGTCCGAGCCCAAGGTAAGGGTCCATGGACCATATTCCGTTATTTTGATTATGGTAAGCTGGATCATTGGATTCTTTCCAATTCTTTTGCCAGCTTGAACACTGCCTCCACTGCACGCTCAGAGACAGGCCTGATTCTCGCGTATGCGTGTCGCTCCTGCATCCCAGGACCAGATATACCAAGGGAGACAGGCTTTTTGTGTTTTAGTGAGAGTTCTGTTAGGGATTTTGCCGTGCTATGAGATATGACTTCGTCGTGCTTTGTTTGACCCTTGATTATTGTACCAAGGGTAGCTACTCCATCGATTTCTTTTTTTGAAAGTAATGCGTCCACTATTATTGGCAAGTCATATGCGCCTGGCACCGTACAGGAATACTTGATTGTGATTTTGAGCTCTTTTGCCTTTTCCTGTGCAACAGCTAGCATCCGGGATGTTATCTCGCCATTGAATTCCGCAGTTACTATTGCAATATTCATCTAACGCACCTTTGAGAATTCCAGTAATTCCTTGCCATCGATGAACGGGATAGCATTTTCTTTGGCAAACTTTTGTGCCTTTTCCGGCGTGAGTGCGGAATATGTCTGTCCGTCCATCATCTCGCATATGGCAGTGACCGGTATTAGATTTGCGAGCTGTGCCAAATACACCGACATTTCTGTATGACCTTGCCTTTTTGCAAGCAGCCCATTTGAGGCTAAAAGTAGTGGGACGTGTCCAGGCGTGACAAACGAGGTGATGAATTGGTTTTTCGCATCATCAGAATGGTGCAGTTGCGCCATTTCTTTTATGGTAAGAGCTCTGTCCTTGTCGGTTATGCCGGTGTATGTCTTTCTGTGGTTTATTGAAATTGAAAATGTTGGATGATCCCCATATGGTGCAGTGCCCATTATCATTTTCTTTGAATCAGAGTCAATGTCCCCAGACTGGGATAAAATATTATGCATGTATTGCAGATTTAGCGATTTTGCAAAAGAGTCCTCTATTGCCAGACAAATTAGGCCTCCTGCATTTTGCCGCATTCTTGAGATATGCTCCGGGGTTACGAACTGGGCTGCCACTACCATGTCTACTTCGTTTTCTCTTTTTCCTGAATCATAGAGCAGCACGAACTCGCCTCGTCTCAGCGAAGAGATTGCCTCATCTAATTTCACAATGTGAAATTATTTTGGTGTTATAATAAAGTTTACTAGTAAATTAGTAATTACCACTTTTTTGGTTAAAAATCATTCCTGTTTTAGGAGATATTTGCCCAAAATGTCGGTTTCAATATTAATCTTGTCGCCTATCTTTTTTGTTGAAAAATTTGTAACATCAATGGTATGAGGTATCAGGCAAACTGACGCGAGATTTTTTTTCACATCAACTACTGTCAAGCTGATTCCGTCAATTGCAATAGAACCCTTTTGCACTACAAAGCGTGCCAAATTTTTCGGTACCTCAAACCAGAACTGTACTTCTTTTGGTTTTTTTTCAATTTTTGAAATTGTTCCCACTCCATCCACATGTCCAAGCACAAAGTGTCCTTCCAGTCGCTCGCCAACCTTGAGGCTTCGCTCGACGTTTACGATTCCGCCTACCTTGATGTTTCCAAGGTCAGTCTTTTTTGTTGTCTCTTCGATCATCTCAAAGCTACATTTTGATTTGTCAATTTTGATAACTGTCAGGCAAACTCCGTTTAGCGCTACGCTTTGCCCAAGCTTAAGATCCTTGGAATTTTTGCCAAGGTCCACTGTCATTTGTATGGCACTACGGTTCTTGGTATTTTTTTTTATGTCTAGAACTTTGCCAACTCCCTCAACTATTCCTGTGAACAATTACTGGGGTTGTAGTATTATGGTATAAAATGATTCAGGCAAGCCTTAAAAATAAAACCAAATCCAGTTTTTACATGGATGTCTTTGAGGCAATAGAGAAGCGACGTGCAATTAAGAATTTTGATCCAAATCATGTCATGTCAAGGCAAGAAATAGACAAGATTCTTTCTGCTGCAATACTATCGCCGACATCATACAATATTCAGAACTGGCGCTTTGTTATAATCACAGACAAAGATACCAAGGCAAAGATACGCGCTGCCTCTTGGAATCAGGCTCAGGTCTCCGACGCATCGGTTGTGATTGTGTTATGCGCAGACTTGCTTGCGTGGAAAAAAGACCCCGCCAGATACTGGAAGAACGCGCCAAAGTCCGCTCAGGACTATTTGGTTCCTGCAATAATAGAGACATACGAAGGAAATGAATCGTTCCAACGGGAAGAGGCAATTAGATCTTGCGGGATGGCGGCCCAGACAATCATGCTTGCGTCAAGCGGAATGAACTATGATTCATGCCCAATGATTGGCTTTGTGCCAGATGAGGTAGCAAAAATAATCAACCTACCTTCTGACCACACAATAGTCATGATGGTAGTAGTGGGAAAGGCACTAAAGCCGGCAAATCCAAGGGGTGGACAGCTGCCGCTGGGCGAAGTATCAGTAAACGAGCATTTCTAGACAAAATTTTTACATGTCAAAACCGTGATTTTACTATGGCATTAATGGAAAAGATTCTCTTTGGTGTTGCAAAACAATGGATTGCGGGCGATACTATCGATGACGCATTGAGTGCTGCCCAAGTCTCTTACAAAAATGGAATGAGTGTCATAATCAACAAGCTAGGTGAATACCACACATCAAAGAACATCATAGAAAACACCATCTCTGAATATAAGACAATAATTAATTCATTTAGGAAATGGAGGGTAAGTGGCGCAATATCTGTAAAGCCGACCCAAATCGGCCTGATGAAAAGTAAAAAGGAATGCCTGACTAATTTAGAAATTCTGATCAGGGCTGCATCCCAATCCCAAACATTTGTCTGCCTAGACATGGAATCGTCAGACCACACGGACGAGACAATCCAGATTTACGAAAATTTGCTTGCAAGATACGAACGACTTGGCATTGCAATACAAGCAAATCTGATGCGAAGCCAAGGCGATCTAGCAGACTTGCTCTCAAAGGGGGGTAAGATACGGCTAGTAAAGGGCGCATATCGCGAAAACTCTGATGTTGCTCTAAAATCAAAGGAAAAAATCGATCAGAATTACCAGAGATTGATGAAAATTCTCTTCGAGTCAGGTAACGAGTTTGGAATTGCTACTCATGATAATACTATGATCAGTTCCGCAATAACGCTGTCAAAAAAGTACGAAAAAAAATTCGAATTCCAAATGCTTCGAGGAATTAGGGATGAGCTAAAACCAGAACTGATCAAAAAAGGGTTCTCATTATCCGATTATATTCCATATGGGACTAACTGGCTTCCTTATTCCATTAGGCGCTTAAAGGAGAGAAAGAGGAATATTTTGCTTTTGGGCAGCTCGTTTTTGTCCCATAAAATGGGCACGTGAAATCACACTTGAAGGTTATGTAGGAAAAATTTGCATTTTGGAACAATGAAGACATCTGGAATCATTCTGATTGTGATTATTGCAATGCCGGCTTTGCCTTTGTGGAATTTTTTGTCGAACTAGTAAATCCTCCGATAAATCTTGTTGGGATATTCTTTTCTTTGTTCTAAGCATTGGCGTAGGTGCCGGAATCTACACATTCCTAGCTATAAGCTAGTAATTTTTTCTATTCTTTCAGCTTTGATTCCTGGAATATTTCAGATTCATACCAGTTATACCGGAAATAATCTAGGCACCACTCATGAAACATTGAATCTGTGCTGTAAAAGGTCTCGGTCAGGTCTGCCTCTCCTTGAGCATTTGGAAATGCAACACTTGCCTCTTTTTCGTTTAAAACAATCAGAGTCTGGATTGTCTTTTTCATCTTTCTCTCAATTAGTCCTTTTTCTATGAGACTATCGTAGTTAAGCTTCGCCAAGAGTTTTTTTCTTCCCTTAGGAACAACTGTAGATTCTGATAAAATATAGTTGAACTTTACACCCTTGGAAATTTGCTTGACTTTGGGCTCGATAAAGTCCAGTGGGATTTCTGTTAGTATTTCGTAAATGTACTGGTTTGCGTTTTTGTAAATTGACTTCCACTGCTCTAGTACCCTAGATACACCCTTAATGTGCGTAAAGTTTGCCAACTGGCCAATTCTCATGATAAACTTGGGTGGAATATCTCCAAAATTATGATCCTCAAAATATTTTCTGTTTCTTGATAGAAATATGATGGAGGGTGTTTGCGAGCAAATGGTCTTACCATATGTAGTTAGAGTGAAAAATCCATCCATACTTTTAGTTATAAATCCCCCATCCTCTAGTCGAGTGAAATTTCTGTGAACTTCTTGCACTGTAGCGCCAATATCCTTTGCCATGTTTGTGATTTTGGATTTTTTCTCCAACAGTCGGAAAATTATTTGCAGTCTTTGTTGACTTGAGAGATCTAGAAAGTTATTTGCTGCCTCTTCGTACAGGTCAACCATATGGTTGATCAGTAATTATCCTAGATAAAAAACAATATCAAGAATTCTACTTGATTTTTACTCTCTTTATTCGCCTGACTGTGAATAAAATTGCAAAGCCGATTGCCGCGGTAAATCCCAATATCATATACCCAAAGATGTTAGTCATTGACTGGACTGCATTCATGCCAAAAAATTCAATGTTTATTTTTGGAACTAATACAAGTGCATTGAGAAATTCTGGTGCTGGAAATTTTTCCTCAAATCCTGTCACCAGTACATATTTTGCGTTCTCGTCTCCGCTAATTATGATTGTATAAATTCCTGCAGGAATTGGGGTCCTAATTGAAGGTCCTGCCAAATAATCTGCATTTCCAAAATCCTCGTGAAATCTGGTCCAATTATGGCCTTTACCTTCAAGGTGTGCTATTATGAAGCCTTTTTTGTCAATTAAATCGACAGATAAGTTTGTGCTTTGATTTGGCAGATCTGGTACTTGTAAGCTCAGATACATGTCTATTTCACTATTGGAACTAATTGCATAGTATTCTGGGGTTTTTTCTAGTCTGCCGTAGTAGGCCTTGGAAACCTCTGGCTCTTCAATTAGTATGGGATTAGTATCAGAGCTGGCTAAATCCGTAACAAGTCTTGGCTGGTGTGCATATGCATCCAAAACAAATGGAACAAGTAATAAGAAAAGAATTAGGGCTTTTTTCACTTTTAGACTGGCCTGCCTCGATTCTGCTTTGATTGGATCTTGTGAAATACATTATGCGAGGCACCTACAGTCAGACATGCAAAAGCAATTCCGATAAAATTACGTATTGTCATTTCGAGGTTTGGCTGTCTAGCAATTACAGAGTCCTCAAATACCAGATAGTAGTTATCAAAGAGCCAGAAAGGCAAAGTTATCCATGATAATACTCCGGCAATTAGATAGCCCAGCCTTGTCTTATTATTTACAAATATTATAGAGCTGATAATTGCAATGTACCAAATTCCAGAGAGTGTTAGCCATATAGGACTGTACACTTCAGGTCGGTCATCGAGCCAATAATAGGTCGTACCTATTATTCCCATTGAGAGAACAGATAACATTAACAGTTTTTGGTTAAGAACAAAACTGGTTCTGCTATCCCGTATCTCTTCAGCTGGTGGATTTACCTTCATTTCCTGTGTTGCTATGTGAATTGCTTGTCTTAGTGATTTGAGCTGAAGTGGAATTATCTTTGTTATAGAATCATTTTGAACTATTGTATCGTGGACTAGGCTATCAATTAACGGTCTTGCAAGAGACGCCTTTACAGGAGTTACTAGATCAATCCAATATGAAGAAAGTTTTGTGGTAAGAAACGGAATTTGTATAACAAAGAGATTTTTGTTAAGATATGCAGAATAAAGTCTCATTAATTCTTCATACGTGAGCTTTTCTGGTCCTCCAATATCATATGTATTGCCTGCAGTTTCTGGTTTTTCCATACATCCAATCAAGTATTCAACTACATCATCTACAGAAATTGGTTGAGCCAATGATTTTACCCATTTAGGACAAACCATAACTCTAAGTCGTTCAACCAGATATCGAAGCATTGCATATGAGCCACCACCCGCACCAATTATCAATGAGGCTCGAAGTTGAGTAACAGCAACATGACCCGAAGCCAAAATATCTCCAACATCTTTTCTACTTTTCATGTGCGGAGATAATTCGAGGCTTTCATTAACTAGCCCACCAAGGTAGATTATTCTTTTTACACCAGCTTTTGTTGCTGCTTGTAAAAAATTCTGTGCTTGTATTCTTTCTCTAGCAGCAAATTGCTTCCATTGAGTTTTATCTCCTTCCATAGAATGAACCAAATAGTAAGCCGTCTCTACACCTTGCATTGCTTTTTCAAGTTCGTCCATTTTGAAGAGATCTGCTTGGACGAATTTTAGATTTTGATTATTTTCTTTAGGTTTTCTAGATAATGCCTTGACAGTATAACCCCTACTTACTAAAGACGAAACAAGACGTGAACCAATGAAACCTGTCGCACCGGTAACTAGAATATCATAAGGCTGAGATTGGGTGATTTGGATCGTCTGCGTATTTTGATTCAACATTTGATTACCCCTAATTGTTTACTTTTATTGGTACCTACTGAACGCCCAATTATTGTGGTTATGCTAGCTGTTACCAACCATAGAAGCCCGCCAAGAATTAGCGGTTGACGTATTTCAAACATTGAAGGAGATGCTACCAGAAATCCAACTCCAAGAGCCCCCAGACCAATTCCAGTACCGATCAGTATCTTATCCAAGAGTAATACCTCCCAGTTTTTGTGATTTTTGTTTCACATTGGTTTGATTATTTTTAGACATATAAACAAGTGACAATTTTTGTGTTCTAGTGCCAATTTTCTAAATCCATTATTACTACAAAATTAGCACTAGGGTTTTTATTTAGCACTATTTATTAATTTAACAATTATACTATTTTTGTGGTTTACATTAGAGCAAAAACAGTTAAGGGTGAAAAGTATCTTTATTTAGTAAAAAGCGTCTGGGATTCAAAAAAGAACACGTCTAGACAAGAGACGATCAAGTACCTAGGCAAAGCAGCGCAAATAACTAAGGATGACATACCACCAGATTATAGAGAAGACAAAAAAATTATCGCGTATCTTTCATCCATTGATACTGTTTCTATAGCTGAAAAAGACGAGTTACTTGCAAAGCTCAAGGGCCAATTATACAATTATCTGATAAAGGGAGATTTTGACTCAACAAAGCAGCTTTACGACACATATTCGGCAACATCTGGTAAGCCAAGCTTTTTTGAAAAAATTCTCACACCAGTAATGTATCAAATTGGTGAAGATTGGGCAAATGATAAACTTGGAATTGCAGATGAGCATGTCGCAAGCAACATTGCAAATACTCTTGTCAAAATGGCTAGCAGTAAATATACAGATGTTCGACCAAAAAGAAAAATTGTAATCTGTGTACCCGAGGGTGAAGAACATAATTTAGGTGCAAACATATTGGAAACTCATCTAACTAGCATCGGCCATCGTGTTTACAATCTGACTCCGACTGAGCCTCACGACTCCATTGTTAGTTTTATTGGAACCACAAAGCCAGATTCAGTTATTATATCAATTACATTAGAAGATAATATCAAACCTGGACAGAGATTAGTCAAGAAAATACTAGATCGTTATGATGTACCAGTTTATGTTGGTGGTCAGGCTTTAAAAAATGATAAAGTCAAATTTGATAATGCTCAAATTATTCGTGAAAATAGCCTGAAGAACATAGCAAAAATTATCTGCAGTAAAAAATGATTAACTGATAGAATTGCAAATTACTATTTAACAGAAGTTTGTTTAGGATTCGATACTGTTACATAAAGAAGAAAATATGTTTGTCTAACAAGATAGGTCTTTTGGAATCTTCTAGTAAGATCATCTAACAATAAAAGTACGTTGTTAAGGCTTGTTTTGCCCAATCTATAATCTTCTATTATTTTTCGAAGTATCAATTTTTCCTCCATTGTCATATCTTTTTTGAAATAACCAGAGATTTTTTGTAGTACATTAGAATGAGACTTTGTAGTTGGTTCATTTTTGAGAGCAATCTCTAAAGTTTCACCATATTTCTCAAGGACAATGGATAATGGAAGATCATCATGATTCGCTATTATGTTACCAAGAATCCTAGCATAGTTAGGATTATGAGCCATTAGAAGAAATTTGTTAACAGAATGAAAATGAATTATGGCATTAATGTTAGTAGCATCTTTGATTTCTCTAAAACTATTTCTTATAAATTCGCAAATTTGTTTATGATTTAGATCCTCGCTGTTTACTTTTTTACTCAATATAATAATAGTTCAAAATTGGTATTTTAGGTAAGAAGGATGAGCGGGATGATTGGCACTAGGTATACAAATCATCATAATTTTTATTGAATTTTAAATGGTTCACATAGTGATGAAAATAGTTCACGAAACATGAAATTTAACACGTCGGTATTCATATTTACCCGAGACTTGCGCATTGGCGACAATGTTGGTCTTATTGAGGCATGTAAAAACTCGGATCAAGTAATCCCATGTTTTATTATGAACCCGAAAATCATCAAAAGAAAATCATACAGACTACAATTTTTGCTTGATTGTTTAGAGGACTTAAAAAGAGATTTCGTAAAGAGAAAATCCACATTACATGTTTTACATGGAGATTACGATCAGGTATTACAAAAAATAACTAAACTGCAAAAAATCGATGCAGTTTTTGCAAATCAGGATTTTACTCCGTTTGCAAAAAAAAGGCAAGAACAGATTACGCAATTCTGTATCGCAAATAACATACCATTTCATCAGTATGTAGATCATCTAATGTATGACCCTAACATAATACAAACACAACAAGGAAAACCATATACGGTTTTTTCCCAGTTTTTTAGGACTGCAATCCAAATTCCAGTTGGAAAGCCCAAACAAAATAACTTTACAAACTTTCATACACGATTATTAGACGATCATGATTTAACTTCAAATCAAATTAGCCAGATCAAAGGAGGTAGAAAAAATGGACTACTAACTCTAAAAAATATTAAAAATTTTATTGATTATGAAATAAAAAGAAATTATCCCGAATATCAAACTACAATGCTTTCTGCACACAATAGGTTTGGTACAATATCAATCAGAGAACTATACCATACAATATCAGACAAACTTGGAACGCATCACACACTAATGAATGAGATTCATTGGAGAGAATTCTTCAGTCATGTTTTGTATCACTTTCCACAGGTAAACAAAAAAGCGTTCAGGCAAAACTATTCCACCATATCGTGGAAATACAACAAAATTCACATTGATGCTTGGAAAATTGGTAGAACTGGTTTTCCGATTGTCGATGCCGGTATGAGGCAGCTTAACAATACTGGATTTATGCATAACAGAGTACGCATGATTGTTGCCTCTTTTTTGAGCAAAGATCTGCACATTGACTGGAAGATAGGAGAGAGATATTTTGCGGAAAAGCTTATTGACTATGATTTGGCAGTAAACAACGGTAATTGGCAATGGTCTGCATCTACGGGTTGTGATGCACAGCCATGGTTTAGGATTTTCAATCCGTGGAGACAGCAAAAAAAGTTTGATTCAGAATGCAAATACATAAAAAAATGGGTCCCTGAGCTAGAAAAATTATCTGCAGATCAGATACACAGACTGGAAACAGAATCATTTGACATAGACTATCCAAGACCCATAGTCGATCATTCAAAAGAATCGAGAATTGCAAAACAAATGTTTCAACATTAAACACGATATAGATTTGTATTACATGTAACAATACTATACGTGGGTAAATTTTCCAAAATTGAGCCATCCTACATTTCAAGGGATGGGTGTAGATTAGTTTGGGAAGAAATTGACGAGGATGATTCCGATGTTGTTGTACTAAATAAAGAAGAGTTGGATTCTCTAACTGAGATTCTAGCAAAAAACTCTACAGGTAAGGTTGAGCTTGAAGATCAATTTAGTACCATTCTGATAAACACAGACATCATCCAATTTCGACTAAAGGACTCCAAGATGCTTGAAGCTAAAACCAATGCTATGACAAAGGCCATATTGGAATTCAAAAATGTTCCACATGTACCAAAGCCAATCAAGATTTACCCAAAGGAATTCCTTCCATCAATCCAAATAGATAAGGAAGATTCTGATAAAGAACAGTTAGAAGCAGTCCTTAAAGCAAAAACAAAAAGCGGTATTTCAGAAACTGATTTGTTTAAAATATTATCCGCTAGGCGTTCTACTAGAAACTTTGATTCCTCGAAAACGATTGAGCAATGGCAGGTAGACAAAATACTGGCAGCGGCTGATACTGCCCCTACTGCGGGTAACTTTCAGGGTTTTGAGGTATTTTATGTCAAAAACAAGGAAGTTAAAAGAAGACTTGTCGAGGCTGCAAACAATCAACCATACGTGAATGCTCCAGTTGTTTTGGTATTTTGCATGGACCCAGCACGAGTAAAGATGAACTTTAGGCCAGAGATTTTGGCCAAATTCTCACTTCAGGATGCAACACTTGCAGCTGCGTATTCACAGCTTGCGGCATCAGCTTTGGGATTGAGCTCAATTTGGATCGGGATGATAAATGAAACTAAGGTTAAGCAAATTCTTCAAACAGAACTTAGACCGTCATCTATTCTTGGCATCGGATATCCACAAAAAAATCGTCCTCCAAAATCAAGGCGAAATCTGAAGGACTTGGTACGAGTTATAGAATAAACTCTCCAATATTTGTTTTAGATATCTTCAGATCAGGAGACGTCTTTTGGATGATTTTTGCCATACATCCTAAAGATGTTTTTACACCATCTGTTTTTTCTGGATCTGTTCCAGGATACAATCTAATGGTTGTCTTTTCCTCTTTTGCAAATATCTCAATTAGGAATTGTTGATTTTTCTCATCGATAACTACTGTAGGAACCAGTGCTACTTTTTTATTCTTAGATAAAAAGAAATCATTTAGTTTGATTATACAGGGTTCCATTGTTACAAATGGGACAAAATCAGCATGAAGTGCATCCAAGTCTATTGTTTTATCAAAGACGATGTGAGGCATTTTAGTTTGCTCCTGATGTGCGGTGTTTTGATTTCGATTGGACTCTAGTACCGCAGTAAGAATAACAAGCAGTATCCCCCAGTGCATATAAGGAGCAATAAATGCATTGTTTTTCTACCACTTCATATCTGGAGCCTTTTATTGCTCGTTCCGTTTTGTAACCCATACGGAGTCCTTTGCATACTGTGGACATGACAACACTGTCCTTGATTTTTATTTAAGCTATAGTGCTTCCGATTTTTCTGACTAGTTCAACACTTAATGACTGGCCAAAAGTAAAATTTATTGACGAAATAGAATTTTGATAAAAATAATATCGTCTACTAGAAGGTCCAAACCCACCAGTCTGTTTTATTATTTTATTTCTTTTTAAAAAGCGAATTCTTCGCCACAAAGTTGTCATTGGAATTTTTGTATCATCTTTTATCATATTGATTGATTTAGGGCTTGTGGAAATTGATTGAAGGATTTTGATTGAAAACTTGTCCAATAATAATTCCACTAATTTTGAACTGTTGTCCTCAATAGCGTTCTGGCTCATACTCAATAATGGTGATTTCATTATTATAACTCAAATTGCTTTACCACATTAATTAGCACTAGAAAGAAAGATCAACCAGTTTTTGATTTTCTTCTAGTTACTTCCAAGTTTTTACCTGTAAAAAGTCTAGAGAAAAGGCCTGGCTTGGCATTCTCTCCTAGTACTGCAAGAGGTTGTCCCTTTTCAGTAATTACTAGGGTTATTTCATCTTCGGATAAATTCGAAGAGATTTTTTTTATCTTATTAATTTTGAATATAAAATTACGAATAGGGAGTATTTCTTTAACATCAGAGAGAATGTCTATCATTCTCTGGTTTTTCTCCGCTTCTATTCGCACTAGTGGGGTTGAATCATACGATATCTCTAGCGATCCTGATTTAACATAGGAGAGCACTCGTGATACGTAGTCGTAGGTCAATTTGTGCTATCCTCTCTGAGTTGAAATTGTAAGCTTACCGTTTAGGACAACCTTACCTGTTGGAACTGGTCCAGTTGGTCCTTTTTTCTCACCAACCACTGCCAAATCTTTGAATTCGTATGTGATTGATGCATGTTTTTGTGTAAGCTTGTCAAATACTTCAGAAAGTAGACTAGCCCATTCTTGTTCTTCTGTCATTATGGTACAATTTGATTAATTCTATATAAATCTGTGAGATTTCTTCTAGTGTTAATCACTCTAGCTAGAGCCAATCTCAATTACTAAAAAACATAATTTAAAACAAAGATTTAACAATACATTTTATGAGCCTGGCACTAGTTCTAGTGGTAATATCAATAGGATTGCTTTTAGCATATGCAGTAGATTTGAGCTCTGGTGCTAGCTTACAATCCATTTTGGGACTAGGCATGCAAGGAGGTTTAATCCTCGGAGGTCCCGCTCTGGTATTGCCAATAATTGCTACTTTTATCTCTAAAAATAAGCCAGACAAAACTATTCCAATACTGGTAATCATTTGTGGAATTCTAATTATCATTGGAGGAATAGCAATGGCTGTAAACTATGCCCCAATACTAGCGAGCCAGCCCCCAATACAAGACTTGGATTTAGCGGAGGAAAAATCCTATGATCCAATGTTATTTGAGATTGGGTCTCTTTTCTCCATTGGTGGATTGCAAATAATGCTTGCTTTTAAGAGACTAAAAATTATCTCTAGTTCAACGTTCGGAGTTTAAAATAGCAATTTCTAAGCGATACATCGGTTATTCCAAATTCTTTGGCTATTTTTGATTGTGATATTGGATGTGATGTTTTTAGAGATATTGTATAAATTGCAGCGCAAGCTAAGGTTGCGGGATTGAATCCAGAAAATCTTGACTCCTTCCTTGCTTTAGACAAAAGTAAAATCACTTCTCTTTTGGTTTTTTCCGACAAGTCAAGATTACTTGCCAGTCTTTGAAGTATCATAATTGGATTATGAAATGAGGTGTTTATTCCAAGGCCCAAAAACATCCTTTTGTAACCCCGAAAAAACTGCTTTCTATTGATTTCTTTATTTTTGAGGATTTCACTAATTTGTCTTGGCGAGCCTAGTTCATTACATGCAATATAGACAGCTGGAAAGACAAGTTTTGTGATGGATCCTCCTAATCTGATCCTTTTTTGATATGCTTTTCTATACAAGTATGCAGCGTATTTAGAAATCCCATCGGATAATCCAAGATTATCACTGAGTTTTCTTAATAGAAAAAAACCATCCCGAAACGCAATACTCTCTGATTTACTTTTTGTATCTATTCTTCGTAGCCGGTTGAAGAGGACTTTTGTAGGATAAGGAAGATAAGCTGTTGAGTGATCCCTATTTTGAGATGGGATACTAGAAGAGTTTCCGAGATCATCAATTAGTAATCTTTCATCAAAAAACTCATTAGTTTGGATACCTCCAGGGGATTCTATATTTCTCAATATCATTCCGCAATCTACACAAACTGTTTCATTTGTAGTAAAATCAAAAAAATCATTGTTATGTTGACATACATTTTCGATATTTACGGTGTTAGTTTTTTTGTACACACAAGTAATAGTTAATTTTGATATTTTAGGAATACAAAATAAAAAAAATATTATTGAGGTTTTACCACTAGGAAAAAAATCACTCCTCAGTTATATTGTAGAAATGCGTATTACGGTTGTGCTGGAATCAAGTTACAATCCCAAGCAGTTATTGGCTTCGTGTCCATTTTGTCGACATCCCACCTTGTTTACTACCCATGTAAAGGGAAAAAACATGGTTGAAATACTAGCATGCAAGAGTTGCAAAGTTGTCTTGTCAGTCGATAAACTGAAAAAAATACTCTGGTCTAACTAGCACTTACGTCAATAATTCATTTGGATTAATTATCAAACCAGAATTTTTTACAATTATAGCACTGAATTTTCCTTCTTACAGATGTATGTAATTTATTAACTTCTATTATTCCAAAATCCATTGAACCACATGTTGGACATCCATCATCCCGTAGTATTTTTGATTTGAGAAATTTTGGAATTGTATTTTTTGCTGTAACCATTAAAATCACTGATTTTCATATCCCATTCTATTTGTATAGTCATAATGAAATAATTTGTTTGGAATTATTTCAAGTGCGACCTCTTTATCTGAATTATCCAAAAGAAATTTTTCTAGTTTAGGGTTTTTTTGTCCAAGATATTTTCTTATTAATATTGAAAGAATATTTTTTCCATCTTCAGGCTTAATATTACAAATTCCATTTCCGCGTATACCTCTATAGGGAGGCTTGTCAGAAGCTATCTCAAATCCACATGCGGGGTTTTTTTCAAGGTATTCAACAATTTTTGCATTTTTCTTTGTAGCACAGTAAATTCTTCCGTCTATTATGCTGAACCAAAGTGATATTACGCATGGATAACCGTTTGTCGATATGCAACCTATTCGAATTGGGATCCTTTGTTCCTCAAGCGATATGATAATAGAATTTTGGACCAAGTTTTGAGTTACCGAGTTATTAGCAAGAAGATATTTCATGTTTGTGCTAATGGTTTTTTGAATATAACCTAGTTTGGAAATCTAATAGGTTAGCACTAGGTTAATTTTTTATCATTATACTAAATGTGTGAAAATGCATCATAATACCTGAGCTAAAAATCAATAATGAGCGATCTTTTTCAGTATCATAATTCAAAGAAGGGTGAATTTACCAGAATAAATCTTGGATAATTTCTAGATTACAAATTCGTATTGATTTTCTGCAATAACATTGGTAATTTCATTTGAATCAATTTCAACCAATTCCGATTTTCTAACAATGGTCAAAAAAATTTTTACTTTTTTGGGTCCAATAACCGATACGAAGATTTTTTCATATATGTTTTACCTGGATGTAGAAGTAAAGTTGCCTTCCCCTGTATGTCTAGTTTTTTTATCTTAGAGTAGTAGTCAAGGTTGTGAGATATGTCAGTAAATAGTAGGCTAGGATGTTATAACAATTAGATAATCTGTTGCTGAATTATAGCTATAAATTCCTCAGATGAAGATCTTTCTAATTACATTAATTGTCTTGATTCTTAACATCTTGATTATGTGTGATCACCTTGTCACAAGCAAGATGATTTTTTTGAAAAACCTCTGGATATGTTTCAATATCAAACACAAAATACTGCATGTGAATTAGTCGTTTCTTGAAGACCTGTGGCGTGCCTTTGAGCGTAGCCTAGAACCACAACATGGGCATATTATCGAATTAACTTGAAGGTATATTGAACAATACGAGCATCTTTTTTGTCCCATCTCATATCGTGCACCATTTTGAACACTCATTGCCTTGAAACTAGCACAGATACCTTTGCATGACGTAGACATGAAGATAAGTTATCTTATTTTTTATTTAAACTCGGGATAATTTTTTGTACTAGTGCCAATTTATAGACGCAGAAATTAGCACTAGAAAATAATCTTATCACTAGTTTATATAATAAAATTTTAACAACAAATCAATGAAACAAAAATTGACGCATAATAACACACTCAAACTTGTCGCTCTATTAATTACAGCCAGCTTAATTCTTAGCGTTACACTATCTACAAGTGTATTTGCTGAAGAAAAAAAGAACAAGACAGAAACCAAGTCAAAGACAGAAACCAAGTCAAAGACAGAAACCAAGTCAAAGACAGAAACCAAGTCAAAGACAGAAACCAAGTCAAAGACAGAAACCAAGTCAAAGACAGAAACCAAGTCAAAGACAGAAATGAAGAAAGCAGAATCAACTACTAACGTAAAACCGGCAGCACCGGCACCTGTTGATTCAATGCAGCAAAATTTAGACCAATGTAAGGCAAAGAAAAATCAGCGTGAGCAATTCGAGTGTGAAAAGGCAGTCAAAGATGCGGCATTCAAGGCAAAGGCAACCAAGACCACAATCGGCCCAATCTCATTCTATTATCCAGGGGCTACAGTGGAAAACAGCGGAGGCAAAGATATTGTGAACCTTAAGTTCGTAGTAGAAAACACCGGTTCCAAAGACAACATCACATTGTACTGTACAGGTCCCGCAGTTTGCAACTATGACGTATCGGATGGCACTACCACATTCAAGTACGCTGCAAATGACTTCACCAGCGGCCAAATTGTGCTCAAGCCTGGAGCATCAAAGTCGTTTACAATGACCTTTGGTCCAGCAATCGGCTATGGTAGCTATGTTGACTTCAAGTTTGACCCAACAAAACAATACACGTTGAATGTAAAAGAGCCTTGGGGTTCTGGAAAAATTCCACTGAACCTAAAATAACCCCTTTTTCTTCCTATAACATCTTGAAGCATAAGATTACGATTAACCCACTCGATGTCCTATTATGGAATGGGAGACATTCCGGCAGGGACATTGTCAATATTTATTCCAAGTTCGGCCCAATGATGCAGGTTGGTGCGGACACAAAAATGCTCAATTTTGGTTTATGGAAAAACTCTACTGCGCTGCCTGATGCGCAAAGAGAAATGTCGGAATATGCATCAGAGTTTGGCGAGTTTGGATCCGCAAAAAAAATCCTAGATGTTGGTAGTGGGTTTTGCATTCCTGCTACTATATGGAAAGAAAAATTTTCGCATCTGGACATATTTTGTATGGATTTGAATTTCTTGGAACTAAAAAACGGCAGTAATCAAGTGATATCTCAGATAAACTCATCCTCAGGCGACATTCCATTTTCCGATAAATCATTTGACAGAATTATAGCTCTTGAGTCTGCGCAACACTTTGTACTAGAAAAATTCTTTGATGAGTCAAGGCGAATCTTGACAGATGACGGCAAGCTAATACTTGCAATACCCGTTACATTGGATCCGTCGTTATTCAAGCTTGGAATTTTGAGTATTACTTGGCTTTCAAAAAAATACACCAGATTCCACGTCCTAGAAGTAATAAGGCAATCTGGATTTCGCCTCAAAAAGGAAAAATCCGTGGGAGAATTGGTGTATGCACCGTTTGCAAACTATTACATACAAAACAGAAAAGCCCTCAAAGAAAGACTAGACTCGACATATTCTGGCAATATAGAGGGTCTAGTATTCAAGTCCATGAAAAAAATGAAGAATCTATCTGAGAGAAAAATAATTGATTATCTGTTTTTGAGCTTGGAAAAGGCCTAGCTAAAAATTTTTTGCGCAAACTTGACAGATATTGCGCCAACTAAAGCCCCAGACACTATCAAAAACGGCGCAACTATTGGTACCATTTCAAAGTAGATAGTCGATGTAAGGCTGGGCCACATTAGCTTATCCAGAGTTATCTCATTGTACGTGTACGTGATTAAGGGATAATATATGAAATAAAATGCGCTTCCAAAGATTGCGCCAGATATCATCATTGACTTGGAATTTTTTGACCTAGACAAGATGTAATCGCCAAGAACAATTGGAATGATATTAGACAAATAAAATGGAATTGTAGGAATTAAAGTATGGTTTGGAATAATGGCACTCAGAGTCATTATTCCCAAATATGACGCGCCAACTAGTGATGCAATACCAAATTTATTTTTTGCAAATATGGTAGAGCTGACAAGTATTGTAGAGATCAAAAATGGGTACGCAATGCTTGCAAATCCAGCAGCAAACAGGGGATTTGGGTTGAAATCAAAATAGTCGGTCTTTGAGAAAGGCAATGAAAAAGAATAGAACAATCCGGTTATAGAAAACCAAACAGGGATAAACGAAATTATGATACCAAGATGACTTGGTTTGGATTTTTGCAGTGATTTTGTGTTAACTAGCGCGCCAATGCTTGTTAGGCTCATACCAACAATCAATACTAGATGCGGTGGGCTGAGCAGACCATCAAGTCCAAAGGCGGAATGCCACGCAAAATCAATGGGGCCTGCGGAAAGTAGTGCAGCAATTCCCATTGTGGTGATTTTGACTCCCCTACCAAATCGATGGTCTTTGCCAGACTTTTTCCAGCTCAGATGCAGTGCTACAAATCCTATTAATGCAAGCCCCACACCGGAATACAGCATTAAGTGAGGAGGTGCAAAAAACGTCTCTGGTTTGTTTAGAATATGATTTGTAATGTCCCAGCTTCCACCGCTTGTCACAAGTATAATTCCAAAGCTGATCACAAGATTTGCGAGTTTGAATAGTTGTGTATGGTCCAGTGTTGGCGTTATTTCTCTTTTCATGGTATTACATGCACCACATGTTCTTTGACAAATTCATTTTGATGATCCAAAATTCCCTGAGTTGGATAGTGTGATATTTCAGATATGTGTGGCATTGCGACTGTTTTTGTGTATATAGTATATGGGCCTGTCTCGGTTGGTGTGATTTGTAGTGTCATGGTATAGATCTGGCCGGGCTTGGTAGGTCTGTTGTATGCCTCAATGAACGGATATTGAGATTGTGTAATGGTTACGCCTCCAGAATAGGTAGAGCCGATCTCTGTATCTTTCAGGTATAGTCTAGGCGATTGCAAAAAGTCATACGATGTGATTTTGATATTGTCCAAGTTTTTGTTTTGCGGAAATTCTATGGTGACGGTTTGCATATCTGCTTCCTCGCCCAAATTAGTTGCAACCAAGCTCAGCTCAAATGATTCTCCAAGTGTGATTTGTGATGCAGAGAGTGTCGCATCCAAGCTTGGTTTTGGTACACCAATTTGTATATCCTGATATGTGTCTGGAAAAACAACCATTACCAATGCAAAATAGGCAGTCATTATGCCTGCCGTCACAAAATAAAGCTTCAATGAATTATTTTTGCGCCAGCTCTAAAAGTGCCTTTGCTTGCTTGTAGTGTACTTCGTCTATCATTCTGCCTTCTACTACTGTAGCACCCTTTCCTTTTTTCGTAGATTCCTCGTATACTGCGCAAACTTTGGTGGCCCACTCTATTTCGGATTTGTTTGGAGCGAACAGCTCATGTGTTAGAATGATTTGATCAGGATGTATGATGGATTTCCCGGAATAGCCAAGGCTTTTTCCAATGATGCAGTCTTGCCTTAGGCCATCCACATCCTTGAGATCCTGCCAAATTGCGTCTATTGCGAGAACTCCAGCTACCCTGGCATCGACTGGAATTTTTGCGCGAGAGTATTTTGCTCCCTCTGGTTGTTTTGTGTGTTCAATTTTTAGATCATTTAGCAGATCAAAGACGCCAAAGACCACTGCGGGAATTCTCTTACTGGACGATGCAATATCATATGTGTTCACTACACCTTCGGCAGATTCTATGGATGGAACTACAAAGACTTGTTTTAGCTTTCGTTTCTTTTCCAGTGTTGTTATTTTTTTGATAATTTTGCCTAGTTCCCGGGAATTGTTTACCTTTGGTATTACAATTCCATCTAGTCCTTTCTGGACTATTTCTGCCAAATCATCCGAGATTTTGCCAGAGGAAGGTGAATTTGTCCTTACATATACGGAACTTGAATAGCTAGCGCGCGACTTTAGTGCCTCCTTGATTAGGTTTCGTGCATTTTTTTTCTCTGAATCAGGCACGGAATCCTCTAAGTCAAAGCAAACAATGTCTGCCGGAGATGATTTTGCTTTTTCTAAAAAGCGAGGATTGTTCCCAGGTACAAATAGGAGGCTGCGGTAAAGCCTTGCCAAAAATTTAGACGCCTTCTGGCTTCATCAGGATTTTTCCAAAGAACTTACCCTGAAGCATCTTTGTGTGGGCTTCTGCTGCTTGCTCAAAGGGATAAATCGAGTCAACCACTGATTTTATTTTTCCTTTGCCCATCCAGTAAAATCCATCTTCGAGTTCTGCTCTTGTTCCCTGTGTGGAGCCAAGAATGTTTGTTCCCTTGAAGAAGATTTGTCTGAGATCTGTCTTTGCATCATAACCAGTTGTTGCACCACATGATACTAGTGTTGCGCCATACTTGAGCAATGTCAGTTGTGGATTCCAGTGAGTCTGACCAATGTGATCAAACGACACATCAATTCCTGGTGCTCCGCCAGATGATTTTGCAATTTCTTTTGAAATCTTGAATACTTCCTTTGTCCAGTCTTCTTTTCTGTGGTCAACTGCATAGTCTGCACCAAGCTTCATACATTTTTCGAGCTTGTCGCCAGATGCTGTTGCAATTACTGTGCATCCATATAATTTTGCTATTTGAATTCCAAATGAACCTACACCGGAACCTCCTCCCATGATCAAGACTAATTGTCCTGGCTTAATTTTGGCTCTTCCAACAAGCATGTGCCATGATGTTTGCAGAGTCATTGATGCAGCTGCTGCATCATCAAATGATACGGTGTCTGGAATTTTTATGACATTGACTTCGGGTAAGTGAACATATTCGCAATATGCACCCCATAGAGGTCCTGTCTGAAAGCCCCAAACTTGACGTTTTGTACAGTCAAATTCACGGCCATCGGTACAAGCCTTGCAGACTCGGCATGCTAGATTAGAATGAGTAGCTACTCTGTCACCCACTTTGAGAGTTGTGACCTCATCTCCTACTGCAGTAACTACGCCTGCGGCATCAGAGCCTGAAATGTGTGGTAATGGAATTGCAATTGGGACTCCTCTCATTCCCCAGATATCGTTATAATTTAGAGCAGCTGAATGTACCTTGAAAACAACCTCGTTTGGTTTTGGTTTTGGATCAGGTACATCTTTTACTTTGAGAATTCGTGCATAATTATCGTCTGGCGCATATTCATCATAAACTACTGCCTTCATGAATTTTGTAACTTGCTAACCCCTAATTATATTTTATTTATCGTCGCTCTATTTTGAAATCGCGTTTTGGCTGCTGTGTGGACTGGAGGATCTGCTTTAGCTGATCATCGGATATTTGCGATCGGATCTTTCCCTGAGATGCCATACCGATTAGATAATTTTCCACCAGTGCTGCAAGCTCTGGCTTTACCATTCTAACGTTGGTAAGTCGTAGTCTTGCTTCTGCTGAGAGTAATTGCTTTAGAACTATTTCTTTTTGGGCCAGAATCTCTTCGTCGCTTGGTCGGTTTTGGTCTCCTTGATCATAGCTCAAAGGACATCACTAAGAATAGATTTTGAGTAGTGGATTTTGTACTGCAAGCTCGTCTAGAATTTCAGATGCTAGTCTATCTAGCTTTTTCATTCCTGCATGGGTAACTACACGGCCTTTTCCTTGTACTTTTTCAACGTAGCCAAGCTTTTCTAGTTCTTGGATTGCATTTCGTATAACGGCACCTCCTGCGTCTCTGTGATGTGAGAATGCATATCCTACTGCCTTGTTTCCGCCATAATCGATTCTAAGGTCGTTTACGCCGATTGGCCCGTGCAGGTATATTTTGCGAAATACAGATGCGCATCTTGTGTACCACCATTCACGGTCTTGTGGAGGTCGCACTGCGTGTGAGCCTGTCTTGACATATGAAGCCCATTCTGGTTTGCCGATGTTTTCGGACTTAAGCGTTGCAGCTAGTCTTGATATTAGAACATCTGCTGGTACATCGTAGGCTTTTGCCATGTGAAAGTCAACCTTTCAAATCGTCTTATAATCATTTAGGTCGCGCAATGACTTTGCGGTAGGTATGATTACAGAACCTGCATGTAATCCTGATTGATTTTAGGGTCGATCTGCCCAGTCTAATTCGGCTGGTTCCTGGAGGCATAAACGACTTGCACTTTTTGCAAAACTGCATTCTGATTTCATATGGAAGTACGACTTTGTATTTGGTACTGATTTTTTTGGCAAGGCCAGCCTGCCTTTGTGCGAGCTCTGGGTTTTGTGAAATGTTTGATCGGGCCTCTTTTACTAGAATTTGGATTCTCTCCAGAGCAATCTGTTTTGGGTCGTGCTTCACTATAGTATAGCATAATCATATTCTTAATATGGCTGCGCAATTCCTTTTTTAAAATCGACTCATGCAGACTAGAATTATTAAGGTAAATTCAAAAAATCCCAATTTATCCCAGATTAAGCAAGCGGCCAAGACAATAAGATCGGGAGGGCTAATTGTATTTCCAACAGAAACAGTTTATGGCATTGGCGCAAACGCGCTAGACTCAAAGGCAGTCAAGAAAATTTTTGATACAAAGGGCAGGCCGGCTGACAATCCTCTAATTGTTCACATCTCAGATGTTGCAGACCTTGGAATTTTGGCCGATAATATTCCAAAAATAGCATTTGATCTAATTGGGAAGTTTTGGCCGGGACCGCTGACCATAGTGCTCAAAAAATCAAGAATTGTGCCAAAAATAACAACTGGCGGTCTCGATACCGTCGCAATCAGAATGCCAAAAAACAAGATTGCTCTTGAATTGATTAGTCATTGTGGCACTCCAATAGCTGCGCCTTCTGCCAATGTTGCAGGCAGGCCCAGTCCCACCAGAGCGCAGCACGTGATAGATGATCTGTCTGGCAAAGTAGGAATCATACTTGATGGAGGCCCTGCCAGAATAGGAATAGAGTCCACAGTGATAGATCTTTCCACAAAGACTCCAATGTTGCTGAGGCCTGGAGGAATAACACTGGAGCAGCTGCAAAAGGTCTTGGGTAAAATTGCAATCCATCCGATTATTCATGGAAGGAAAACAAAAACAATACACCGTTCACCTGGAATGAAGTATAGGCATTATTCTCCAATGGCAAAAATAATTCTCATAGAAGGGCCAAAACTCAAGGTCAGCAAAAAAATTTCACAATTACTACAATTATACAAAAGACAAGGATTGCGAGTAGGAATTTTGGGCACAAATATCAAATCCGACATGACAATAACGCAGAAAAATCAAGAACAAATCGCTGCCAATCTTTTTAGATCATTTAGGGAATTTGATGCCAAAAAAATCGACATTATTCTAGCTCAGGGTACAAGTAGGAAGGGATTGGGCATGGGAATAATGAATCGGCTTGACAAAGCTGCCTATAGAAAAATCAATGTTTAGTTTTTTGGTTTAGAGACTCTATTCTGCCCTTGTACTTTTCCTTGTAGATTTCTCTGCATGTGGTACAGCAGAAAAATCTCTCAAAGTCTCCTATCTTGAGTGGCTGTGGCTTGCCAGAGATTGGGCCGTTGCATAGATCACAAGTCATTTTGAGTATCATGTTCTTTGTGATTTTAGCAGATCTTGACTTAGTCTTTGTTGTTCCTAGCTGTCTTTCGGTTTTGAGCTCCAGCAGTCCATGATCTATTACAGGAGATACCGACTTTATGAGTCCGACATTGACTAGTCGTTCGAATCTTGCCTGAACGGTTGGCGTGCTGACCTTGATTTCGCGAGATATCTGTCTGAATGATTTTCTGCCGTCCCGCATCAATGATTGTATTATTGCAACATCGATATCATCTAGCTGGTATGGCATTGTATGAAAAAATGGAATTATAGAATATTAGTTTTCCAGTGTTGCGCGTAACATCCATGCAGTCTTTTCGTGCTTTTGTATTAGTTGTGTGAGAAAGTCTTCTGTTCCATCATCGTCTACGTCATCGCACACTTGGATTCCTTTTCGTAGGTTTCGAATTACGGTTTCATGGTCTGCAAGTAGATTTGCAATCATTGCCTTGGCAGATGGAAATTTACCCGGGTGTTCTCGTATGGTTGCGGATTTTACAAATTCAACCAGTGTTGCCGGAGTTTTTGCACCTAACGCACGAACTCTCTCTGCAACATCGTCTATGTCTTCGTCAATTGCGGAATATTGCTTTTCGAATAGTTCATGGTATTGCGCAAAGTCTTCTCCTGTGACATTCCAGTGATAATTTCTTGTCTTGGTATACAGTACGTACTGGTCTGCTATAACATCCGATAGTACTGCAACTACTTTTTGTCGTGCTTTTGGGGAAAGTCCGATGTTTACTTTATCCATTACACTCCTTCTTCATCATTCATTTACAAATCTTGTGAATACATTGTATGACAATGTAATGTATGATAGGTCTTTTTGGGATTTTTGGAGATTAAACTAGGTGCGGCCGCCGGGATTTGAACCCGGGTAACGGGATTGGAAGTCCAGCGTACTACCAGGCTATACTACGGCCGCACAAACTGGAGTCGCCTTGCGCCTACATAAAAATGGTTTTTTCATATTCGTACAAAGTTCGAGCAACCACCACATGTGCTTCCAGCGGATTTTCATCGACTGAATACAGTGAATCGATGCTTTTCTTTGTAGAATCAAAAAATTCTCCCTTTGGGAATCCTCCAATGACTAGGCAGGTTTCATCTGTGCACATTTTTGCCACAGACTCGTAGTTGCTCTTTTTGCCTTCGGAGGACAGTCCAATTACTTGGTCCGGCTCTATTGCATCAATCAGATCAGAAAAACTCAAGTTCTGGATTTCAAATAATTTCTGGTCGTCTGATTTGATTACTTTCTTTTCAAACAGCTGCTCCATTATTCCCACAAATCTGTGATATGATTTTGGGAAACGAACTCGCTCGCCCACCGTGATTACTTTGTCGTCTATAGTATGCACGTAAACAGAAACTTCGTCTTCCCAATACAGCGGTATTGTGCATGCTTCAAGCAGGGAGAAATGCACCAAATCTGGTCGTCCCCGCTTTATCTCATTTTTTAGGCCCTTCATTGCCCCAAAATGCCACGAATTATCAAGCAAAATTTCAGATGGTCTTTTGTCCATCTTTCTGCAGTATGCTGTAATGGCGTTGTGGCGGTACAATTCCTTTGGGACTAGTTCCAGTGATGCCTCTGCAATTACTAGAGATAACATTTTAGCTAGAGCCGACTTGCTTTTTCAGCTCGCTCCATCCAGATTTTGCAGAGTCGTCTGTTTTTAGTAGCCCGGCATTACAAATGTAATTGCCGAGTCTTTCTCTGACATACTGGTCATTATTTGTCAGAGACACTTGAGATTCAGAGAATTTCTGGTCTATTACGCAGGAGTCGTCTGGCCTATCATAGATCCTGTACCAGTTGAAGAATTCTATTTTTGACTGATTTTCTCTGTAGAATTGGTACGCAGTTTTGATGAATTCCTCCTGGCTTGATTCGGATCCTCCAATGTCTTGCGAAGTACTCCAGCTTATCTCAAAGAACGCAACCTGATTGTTTGGCGCCATTTCTAGTGCTTGCTCTAGGTCCGATCTTGCTTGCTCTGGAGTTTTTGTAATGTCATTTATTCTGTCCACTGGAAGATACGTAAACGCAACAAAGTCGCCAGTGTCTGCCAATTCAGAAACATATCTGGTCAGGTTCTTATTCAGTACGTTGTTTAGAGAAAACGCGTTACCCATTTTGACTTCAGGATGTTTTTGTTTTAATTCGCTGTAAATATTGTTAAATGATTCTCGGTATAAGTTCACACTGCCGTCTGCATCATCAAAGTAAGAGTCTAGCTCTGCGCCAATTATTACGCTGTCAATTGCGCCGTCATATCTGCTAAGAATTGCGTCCAGTGTTGTAGTTGCTTTTGTCTCCAATAAGGTTCCAAACCCGGGCGTTCCTAACCATGTTGGGTATGGTCCTATTGTTCTGCTATTTACTATTGAAAAGAACAGTGTCGTCTGCATTCCATTGTTTTTGTTTAGGCTCATCAAAACATCAGTGTCCCGGAAATTGTATTTTTCCTGCTCTGGTTCTACATGATTCCAAAACAGGTACAGGTTTGTCCTACCTGCGCCAGACTCATCTGCCCTAGAGTAGGTTTTCTTGATCTGATCCAGCGTTACCTGCTGCGTTGGCGTATTTACTATTATACCCAGCTTATCGTTTTTTTGCTGTACAACAAAGACATCTCCTTGTGGAATACTAGATGATAAAAGTAGGGCAGCAATGGCAACCACTCCTATTCCTATTGCGATAAATATTTTCTTGTCCACAAAAAGGAATTAAAAAAAGTGATAATAAAAGAATTAGGCTGGAGTCATCCAGACGTACATCCAGAGAATCCGCATTCAATGCAGATGCTGCATCCTTCCACGAACACTAGGGCATTCTTGCAGGACGGGCAAAGCATTTCTTCTGATATTTCTTCTTTTGTTATTTGTTCCAGCAGTGGCTCTTCTGGGATTTTGAGCTGTAGTGCATTGTTTACTTGAGTTCGGATGTAATTGTTTTTGATGTTCTTTGAGATGAACTCATTTAGGAATGAGCTGGCAACAACATCAAACGTCTTTTCTGCATTCTCGCTAGTCATGTGCAGTACTTGGGTGTGTCGCGAGCCGTCTCGGTACACCGTAATGCCTTTGAGGCCAAGCTCGTGCGCTAACAAGTATGCAGCTTTGACATCTTCTGCTGAAACGTCATTCGGCATGTTAATTGTTTTTGCTATAGCGTTTCCAATCCATTCCTGCCATACTGCCTGGGCCATCAAGTGGTCAGACCAGTGAATGTCCATTGCAGTGACGAAAATGTTTTGAATCCATTCTGGGATTTCCTTTAGTCCTCGAACGGAACCATAGTTGTCTGCTATTTTTGCCAGTAATTCTTCAGAGTACAGGCCGTTTTCGCGCAGTACGTTTTCGAATATTTTGTTGGTGTAGAAGAATCGTCCCACCGTTACGCGTTTTTCGAACACCAGAGCAAATGTTGGTTCCATTCCGTTGGAACAATCTGCAATCATGGATAGTGTTCCTGTTGGTGCTACTGTTGTGGTCAGAACGTTTCGGATTCCGTGCTTTTGGATCTTTGCGATTAGTGCATCCCAGTCATAGTAATGCTCGCCCTTTGGCTTTTCATAATATCCAGAAACTGGAATCTTGCCTTCTGGATATTCAGTCTTTGAACACAGATCGAATTCTCCACGGGATCTTGCCAGAGCAACACTTTCCTCCATGGAATAATATGTCAGTGCTTCAGCTAGCTTGTACTGGAATTCGTATCCTTCTTTGGAATTGTATGGAATTCTTAGCTTGTAGAGGAGATCTGCCACACCCATGACACCTAGACCAATTCTTCTGGACTCCTTTGATGCCTGGTCTATTTCTGGAACTGGATAGTTATTCATATCAATTACATTGTCTAGGAATCGTGTTGTTTTGTGTATGGTTTCCTCATATCTTTGCCAGTCAAACTCGTATTGGCCGTCCGCCTTTCTTTTTACAAGATTTGCGAGGTTGATTGATCCCAAGTTGCAGGACTCGTATGGGTATAGTGACTGCTCGCCGCACGGGTTTGTCGCCCTCAGGGGTCCGCCCCTTGCCTTTGCAAAGACATTGTACTTGTTGATATTATCAAAGAATATCAGGCCAGGCTCTGCGCTCTTCCATGCAGAAAGAGCAATCAGGTCGATTAGCTGGTGTGCATTGATTTCTTTTACTGGTGCTCTGTCCCTTGGACTTCGCAGTGTGAATTTGCCATCAGCACTATCTACTAGTGCAGACCAAAAGTCTTCCCAGACTCCAACTGAGACATTAAAGTTCTCCAAGATTCCATCCTTGGTCTTGTTTGTGATGAATTTTTCAATATCTGGATGCCATGCTTCTAGGATGCCCATGTTTGCGCCGCGTCGCTTGCCGCCTTGCTTTACTACTTCGGTGACGGTGTTGATAATATTCATGAAAGAGACTGGTCCTGATGCAACGCCAGATGTGGATGCAACAATGTCTCCTTCGTGTCGTAGGTCGGAATAGTTGATTCCGACTCCTCCGCCGGACTTGAATATTAGTGCGGCATCAGATGTCGACTTCATGATATCTCCCATGTCGTCAGGCATGCCTAAGACAAAGCAAGCAGACAGTTGTCCTAGTCTTGCGCCTGCATTCATCATTGTTGGTGAGTTTGGCAAAAAGTCCTGCTCTGTCATGAGGGTGAAATATTCTGTTATTCTATCTGCGTATTGCTCAAACTTTTTTGCTGCAAGCAATGTCAGCACTTCTTTGAAGCTCTTTTTCATTTGGCCACGCTTTGCCAGGTACACGTACTGGTTGATCAGTCCGCGGAAATGATATTTGTTCAGATAGTATTGACCTACCTTGAATTTGTAATCAAAGTCATCCAGTTTTGCCAAGTATTTTCTTGCTTCCTCGGCATCTTGGTGGGCCCCTCCCTCTCTGACGTACAATTCCGAGTCATAGAGAATGTCGCCGATGCCAACTAGGATTGCAACTCGCTCAAACATTTGGCTTGGCGATTCGATGATTTCGTTTTTGTTATTTCGCAATAGATATCTTGATGCCAAGACTCGAAGGCAGTTTAGGTCAAACGATTTTGCTACAGAGTCAAGGTTCTTAGTATTGAGAACCTTCATCTTATCCTCTCGTACCTTGCGACGTTCGTGTCGGTACAGAATGTAGGCTTTGGCAATCTCGCCATAGCCCATTTCGATTAGTGTCGACTCGACCATGTCCTGAACATCCTCGACGGATGGCGGGCTGGATGTTGAAAATCCCTGGTGGATTAGCTTGTCCAAAACTCCGCTGGTCAGCTCGTCAGCTATTTTGCGGTCTGGCTGGCCGTTTGCCACCAGAGCCTTGTAGATCGCATTTGTGATCTTATCTTTATTAAATGCTGTAATTCGTCCGTCGCGCTTCTTTACGTCGACGATCGAACTTTCAATTTGAGAAAAATCTGTTGTCATATTGTCTCCCCTCACTAGGTATAATCGGTTCGGATATAACCCTGACGCCGAAAAGTTTCAGATTTTAGCTCAACAACTTTTACACCATTCCAAGAATTTTCGTTTTGGTCATTCGTGGTTCCAAAAACGATTTGCGTTATTTTTGAAAGTGATCTAGCCGCCAAGGAGTAATAATTTTTATTCCACTGAAATTAAGTTTGCGATTTTCGGATTCTTAGCTGATGATATACGGGGATTTGCAGGATGGACATTTCTCAAAGAGCTTTTCGTCCTTGAAGCCGCAATTGCCGCATATGGGAACGTCCTTGCTTGGTCTAAAGGAGCCGATTAGATCGCTTGTCTTTTCTATTGCTTTTTTGATGTCTTCCGCCTTGGAATCACGCTCAAATCGTAACTGTACCAGCAAGCCTCCGTTTAGGATCTTGGCTTTCTTGTTGGCGTCTGAGATTTTCTCGGATTTTGCACTCAGTGAGTCTAATTCCGAGGCTAAAATGACGACTCCTTGTGAGTAGCCGCCGCTTTCTAGTGATTTGAGAACTGACATTTTGCCGTATTTTTCTCCGTCCAGTGAGCTAAATCTAGGCGTGCCGTCAGATTCTGTCATGGTGACTATGACAGAGTCACCCATTTCCTTACCCTTTTTCTCGGCTACATCGACTGCCGTCTGGAGGACTTTGTAGAGTATTTCATGGCCTTCCTTGTCGTCTGAATAGCCCAATATGTTAAAGACTGCCTCCTTTAGGCCTACCAGATTTACAACCAGTCCGACTGAGCTTCTCTGCATGTATTGCGTGTTTGCTGCAAGGACTGGATTTAGTCCACGTCTGGTAAGATCTGATATGTCTTTTTTGCGTAAAGACATTGCAGCAAGTGGCGGCTTCATTAACAATGCAAGTCTTGCTCTAAAGTAAGTCTCATCCTTGTTTGATTCAAACGCAAGTCTTGGTAGGTTTATTGTCAGTGATTGCAGGTTTATTGATGAAGTACTGTTCTTTGCCTTGATTCTTGTAATTCCGCTATATGATGTCTCGTCTTTTGAGAAGAGAACTTTGCCACCAATAGATATGATTTCAGAAACGGTTTGCGAAACATCAGATACTTTACCTGCAGAATAATCAACGACTAGTCCAACTTGAGGTACTGGAGTCATCTTGACATAGTTCTTGTATGCATTTAGTATTGCTGCTACAACCTTGGGCTCTGCACCCAACTGAATTCTAAACGATACCAGTGTCGGCTCTTTTGTATACTTAGATGCAGTAGAGGAGGTGACCAGTGAGTCGACCAGTTTTTCTTCTAGTTCTGTCATATTCTTTGCATGTTTTGCGCAAAGTTGAACTAGGCCGTCCAGAATTATTTCCTTTGATGCTTCCTTTGAGGCCAAAGATATGATCATTGACAGAGATGACATTAGATTGTCCAGTGTCTTGACTGTTGCAATTCTGCTGACTCCTAGGAATTTGCCCTTGAGATCAATTCCATCTTCGATGAGTTCTTTAAGATTAAAGAAGATCGTATCAGGAAGCAACGACCAGATTCCCGGATTTGAAATGTGAATGTCGCCTGAGAGATGTGAGTCTGCCACATCCTTAGGTAATGCGTTTAGTAGGAGATTTTCTGCAAAGATTGTTTGGCCAGACTTGAAGAATAGGCCTTGTGCACCATTGTCGATATTGTCGACATTTGTGAGTATTTCTTGAATGTCAAAGACAGGCATGCCCAAGCGTGTTAGCTTGTTGCGGTATTCCTCATGTCCGTGTTCTAGCAGCACAGAATTTACCATTTCACGAATGAGTGAACCTGTAAGGTAGGTTGTTTGGTATTTGTAAATGCGATTTTCCACTTCTTCGGTGATTTTTTGCGCTAATTCTAGTGGAAGACTTCCTTCTCGGACTAGAGACTGGATGATTTTGTGAGAGTTGAACTCCTCAATTGATTCATGCGAGGTTCGCACATACATTTTGCCAGACTCTATTATAGAGCGCTCTTCTATTTGGCGAGCCAGACTTAGTACTAGCTTGCCGAGATTTGTGATGGTGTAGCGCCTCTCGGATTTGTTTAGCGCAACAAGCGACTGCCTCAGTAACTTTCTTAAGTGATATGCAAATTTTCCACTTTCCTTTTTGGATTTGAATCCAGCAAGTGACTTTAGTTCAGAATATGTTAGTGGTCCCTTGGAGTTTAGGATTCTCAGTATGTCAATTCTATTTGGACTTGCCATGACAGAGAAGATCATTCTTACGCGTTTTGATGTAGATTGTAAAATTCCCCCAGACTTTTTGGGATCGATCATCCCAGCATCCTCAATACTCATAATTTTGATTCGTGAACGGTAGTAAATAAGATTTTTGAGGTTGTTAAAAAAAGACTTTATGGATCAGTTTTTGGAAACATCGATCGAAAATTCCGAGGTGGACAGAGTTTGGCCGCAGGACGGGCACTTGGAATTATAGTGTTTCATGACATCCTTGACGGACTTGAGCATTTTCATGTTTGATATTTTTGATCCGCACTTGCCGCAGGTAACATCAACTGACATAGAGATCAAAGTTTGGCAAAACTATTAAGAATCTTTTTTGATTTTTATGATTAATTTGGTAAAAAACGATTTACTGTTTTTCTAGAAGAATTCCTCGATCATCATAGCCCGATATTTTGATCTTAGCGCCAACTGGGAGTTGTGCAGGGGAAGCAATTCCACCCAAAAAGCCGGAAATTCGAATATCATAACCGTCTATTTTCATTACAACCCAGGCATATGGGGTATATTTTTCAAAGCCTGCCGGAGGAACCGTGATTATTGTATACGTGGCAACCACGCCTGTGCCATTTAGGATTTTATTCTCAAAGCCCTTTGCGCCGCAGTTTTGGCAGAAATACACAGTTGCTAGGTGCAAATGACTGCATTTTGCGCATTTTTTGGTTAGAACCCTACCTGACTTGACAACATCTATGAATTCTTGCTTCATTGTCAAGGTGGATTACACGCTTTGGAAAATGTGAACTGCGCAGCTGGCTCCAGTTGCGCCAAAGTTGTGGGTCAAGCCGATTTTTGCGTCCTGAACGGTGCGCTCACCTGCTTTACCTGTTAATTGCTCAAATACTTCAACTACTTGCCCTACGCCTGTTGCGCCAATTGGATGTCCCTTTGCTTTCAGTCCACCTGATGGATTGATAGCAATGTCACCGTTCTTGGCGGTTCTGCCCTCTCTTACTGCCTGAACGCCATGGCCTTTCTCAAAAAATCCCAAGTCCTCAGTGTCCACAATTTCTGCAATTGTAAAGCAGTCATGCACTTCGGCAAAATCAATGTCTCTTGGTGTGATTCCTGCCATCTTGTATGCTGCTTGGGCAGCCAGTTTTGTGCTTGGTATGGTAGTCATGTGATCTCTTCCTTGGAGGGTTGCAGGTGATCCACCCCTTCCCGATCCAATTACATTAACATAATCCTTAGAGTGTTCTTTTGCGAATTTTTCGCTACAAAGTATGACTGCGCTTGCACCGTCAGAGAACGGACAGCAGTCGTATAGTTTTAGTGGGCTTGCCACCACTGCTGAATTCAGTACATCATCAATTGTAATTTTCTTTCGCAAGTGTGCTTTTGGGTTTAGAAGGCCGTTCTCATGGTTTTTTACTGCGACACGAGCAAGGTCTTCTTCTGTTGCCTTGAACTCAGTCAAATATGCACGTGCCATTGACGCAAACAATCCAGGAAATGATGCACCCGCACCGCCCTCATAAAAGAAATCAGAGCAATATGAAAAGTAAGTTGTAGTCCACTCAGTACCTGTATGGGTCACCTTTTCTGTTCCCGCAACCAAAACCGCATCGTAAAATCCAGCTGCAACATTAGCAAATGCCTCTCTAAATGATACCGAGCCGGAACCGCACGCAGATTCAATTGATAATGATGGTTTTTCTGGAATTCCAAGGTCGCTCATTATTACTGGGCCTAAGTGTACCTGCTTGTCTGCAATGCCAAAGACATTAGAGATGTAGCCTGCTTGGATCTCTTTTGGATCGATTCCTGCACTTTCGATTGCGCCAACTGATGCCTGAATAGTGATATCCGTAATGCTGTCTTCTAATTTTCCATATTTGGTGCTACCAGCGCCAAGAACGCAGACCTTTTCCACGACAGTTTTCGACCAAGTCCATATAAAAATTCTTCATGGGATATCATAGTGTTGTTAAAACAAAAGTTGGCCCAAGCTCTCAATCCCAAAAAGCTCGGCAAGATCCGAGTTACAAAAAACAAGGTCACCAAGCTCCAAACCGAGATGCGCCAATACTATGACACAAATTCCTTTCTGTCATGGTCAGCAAGTAAAAAAAAGTACGTGATTTTGGGATCAAACGAGCCAAAGAACGGACTGGTACCATGTCCCAATTGCAAAATAGGCAAACTTATGGTTATTCGGTCAAGAAAGACTAAGAAGAGATTCATGGGGTGCTCTAATTACTATAATGGTTGCAAGGCGTCATCGCCAATGCTCCAAAAGGCGATGATCTATGCTACAAAATCTGCATGTCCAGAGTGTCAGTGGCCCATGATATTATACAGATATTCCAGAAAGCAGAAATGGGTAAAGCAATGCGCAAATTACCACTGCCCATCAAAAAAACCTAAAGACTGAGATCAGAATAGATGTCGGTTCTCCTGTTCTTTAGGAGAGGCATCGACAACCTTGTCTTTTTGACTAGCTCCAGTGATATGTCTGCAATTCCAATTCCCGACTTGTGTTTCATGTCCAGTAATATTTTTCCATAGGGATTCACCACTAGGCTCCTTCCGCAGTAAATGTTGCCTAGGTGTCCTGGTGCGATGACATAGCATCCGTTCTCTATTGCGCGGGTTTTGTTTAGCGCAAGCCAGTGCTCTTCCTTGTGTGGCCCTTGCACCCACGCAGACGGTACAACCAGAATTTCAGAGCCGGATGAGGCCAAAATTCTTGACATTTCAGGAAACCTCAGATCATAGCATATGAGCATGCCAATTTTGCCAAGCGTCGTCTTAGTTGGAGGTACAATTTTGTTGCCAGGCTCTAGTTTATCAGATTCTCTAAAACCAAGCGCATCATACAGATGGATTTTTCTGTATGTCGATAATATTTTGCCTGATTTGCTAATTACAAACGCAGTGTCGTAGACACGATCCTTTTTCTTGCTTTTTTCGTATATAGTCCCAACAACTTCTATTTTGTTTTTTCTGGCAGCTCTTGCTATTTGTGTAATAAAATCTCCAGTGATTGTCTCTGCTTGCTCCACTAGTTGCATTGCAGACTGATTTGATGTGGTGTGGAACATCATGAATTCAGGAAATGCGCAGAGTCGCGCACCTTTTTTTGCAGCTGTAGAAATATAATCCAGAATTTTTGAAAGATTTTTTTTCTTGTCAGTTGACGCCTTGAACTGTACTATAGCTATCTTCATGGATTGGGTATTACACCATTAGATAAAAAGTAGAACCTTACAGGGGGCTTCCTGCAAGGTACCAATTTTCTTTTGGATTGTCCTCAAAGACCACTATTACATGAGACTCTTTAGTCTTGAGAATTTCAACTGCAGCCTTTGTGATTGCCTTTGCAAATTCTTCTTTTTGTTTTGTGGTTCTGCCAGGATACATTGAGACTGTAATTATTGGCATAAAAGAAATTTTTTCTCTCTTGAATTTATACTAGATGTCGCCCTTCCAGCCATATCGAGTGCCATAACTAGTTCCATATGTGAAATCACCGCTGCGCATTTTCTTGTATGCATATCCAGTAGCAAGACCAATTACAAATCCCCCAATGTGGGCTAAGTACGCAACACCACCAGAGCCAAAGCCAAATCCGCCTACAAACAACGGAAGTAAGTTCTGGAAGATGAGCCAAAAAGGCAAAAAGAATTTGGCAGAAACATTTGTCATTCTCATAAAGAATCCAAGCATCATAAACGTGGTAATTTTTGCTCGCGGAAACATCACCAAATATGCTCCCAAAACACCAGAGATTGCGCCAGATGCTCCCACCGCTGGAATCGGACTGTTCAGATCGCCCACAATATGGACTAGACCTGCCACAATTCCCCACATCAGATAGATTCCAAGGAATTTTAGTCGGCCGAATTTCAGCTCAATGTTATCTCCAAAGATCCACAAAAACAGCATGTTGCCGCCAAGGTGTAGTGCACCGCCGTGGAGAAATGTGGAGGTAAGCAGAGTAATCATTGGTTCTGGAGGACATTCAATCTCTACGTTCTGAAAATTCAGGATTCGATCGCCAGAGACACAGGCAGGAACTGCCCCCCAATCAAAGAAAAACGCAGCTGCCCGATTATTGTTGAATTCAAAGAACTGACCAGTTATTGCAACTTCCACGAAGAAAATTATCACGTTTGCCGCAATCAGGGCGATTGTCATCATTGGCTTGTAGCCAGCTGGTTTTGGATTTTCGTCCCTAATTGGAAGCATATCTAGTCAACTGATGCAGTGGATAAAAACGTAAATCTGGTTTTAAGGTTATACTTTGATTATTCCAGATTTGATTAGAAATTGTATGCCGTTGACAAAGTCATCATCAGTCGTCTTACCATCCGCCCAGAACTTGGCGGAATTTTTGACCCATACAGGGATTGTGGATGAACCAGACCCTTCTTTTTGTGTTGAGGGAATCTTGATTATTTTTTGTTTTATTAAATATTGAATTCCGTTTACAAAGTCCTTGTCTGTTATTTTTCCATCAGACCAGAACTTAGCGTTGGTTTTGATCCATGATGGAATTGTGTATGTAAGAGAAGGAGTTATCAAATCGGATGGAATTGTCTTGCCTGGAGCCCCCACTTCCAAAACCCCTTCAATTATGCCGGAGTATTTCAGATTCACAGGCATTCCTTGGCCTAACAAAAGCAGACGGAATTTGTACATGTCTTGTGTTGGGATTTTGATTTTTTGTATGTCTATTCCCTCGCTTGCCAAAATTCCAGCCATGTTTGGATCAGATCCAGTGTTAACTGCAATTTGTTTTCCATTTTTATCTAGTATTTCATATCCATAGTGAATATCCCTTAGCAGGTTTTTGTTATTATCAAAAAATGAAAACTCGAATGGGATGTCTTGTCCCGCTCCATATTTACTATCCCATGAAATTTTTCCAGTTGCACCGTTTTCAAACTTTAGTTCAATCGAGTTTGTGGAAGATCCTTCCTGTGGAACTAGTTTGAATATCATTAGATCTGGGGTTTGTTTTGAGCCGAGTTTGTTGTTGATTCTATCAAGTTCGGTTCCGGTTACCAGAAAGTGTATCACGTTTTTGTCTTCATACGAATATGGATCAAGTAGTAATACTCTATTGTCTACTTCAACACCATTAACATAGCCCTTGAACTGCTTGCCCTCTCCATATGGCAAAAATGACTTTGGGATACGGATTTCTTCATGAACAACCTGTACAAGTTTGATGTATGTAGGATCCCAATTAAATGGCATGTTAAACGAAATTGAACTGTCGTTTGAGTCAAATTTGAAATCAGTTACTTCATCATAGTACGTCTTTACAATTACTGGAATTTCTTTTGCTTGGGCAGTTTTGATGATAAAGTTTTGATCTTGTGCAACACTGACAAAAGTCTCAAATATCAATGGATCCGCTACGAGTGCCTTTGGACTTGTGGCACCCTCAATTACTACGTTGATGTTATACAGTCCACCTTTGTCAAATATCGGCCCTTGAATTATTGGTACGCTGTTGCCCCTTGCCATTAGTCCTCCCGAAATTAGGTCCTCCTCTCCAAAGTATTTGGTGCATCTCCATGACTCAGTCTCAGAACATTTGGTCTGGGGTTTTACTTGGATGTTTAATAGACCATCCTGATCATAAAACAGATTTCTTGCCAGTAGTTTTTCGTTTCTAAAGACCTCAATTCGATATGTTACTGAATCAAGATTTTTGTCGCTAAGTGTGTCGTAAAATCTCACGCCTATGTTAGCAGTATTCACATTGCCCACAGTTATGTCTCTGGGATCTAAAGTAGTCATAACGGTGACCTTCATTCCTTCAAAGCTTATTGGTGGGGCCATATCCATACCTAGTCCGTGTCCGAATGCAATTCCTGTAAAAGGAACTACAGTTACAACTATCATTAGAAAAATTAAATGCCTCACAATATTTTTGCGATTCCGACCTTATTTAATGATGTGATTAATTTAGACGTTTTTATTAAATGAAAAAATAATAAACTAATTTAATTTAGTTCTCCTAAAAATTGTCCGTGAGAAGTTTCCATATTTTTTCTGCGCAAACATCGAAGATGAATTACATCATGCTTTTGTCTTTGTTGCTAAATCCAGTGGTTGCTATTCCAATATTTGCAGACTTTCAGCAATTACCAACTGATCAGGGCACGCTACTAGTCAACATATCAACAGACCCAGAGAAGCCAAGTGTAACTGAGCAGACAAAGCTAAAAATCGACTTTATCAACCCACAGACAAACGTAATACAAGAGCACATTGACTACAAAGTAACGGTTACAAATGATGGAATGCCAATCTTTGGCCCAATACCTAGTACCCATACATCTTTAGGATCAGTTACAATACCAATTGAATTCAAAGGCGGTGAAAACAAAATATCAATTCATGTTGAGGGAATTTTGTTCCAGCCAATTCCATTAGAAACGGTTTACTTTAATGTAATCGCACAAGAAGCAACACCTCCTCCACCCGATGTACCAGAATCGGGTTGCCTTATCGCAACTGCAGCACATGGAACGGAGCTTGCACCTCAGGTCCAAATGTTGCGAGAAATCAGGGACAATATCCTGTTTGGGACAGGTTCAGGTAAGACATTCATGTCTGGATTCAACGAATTTTATTATTCATTTAGTCCAAACATTGCTGATCTGGAAAGGCAGAGTCCAGTTTTCAGGGAAATGGTAAAAGCTACCATGACTCCGATGTTAGTGACTCTATCAATTCTAAGCTATTCAGATATTGATTCGGAATCAGAGATGCTAGGCTATGGAATTGGTGTGATTCTGCTCAATGCAGGAATTTACTTTGTAATACCAGCGATTGCAATTATTAAAACTAGAAAATTTATTAAAAAATTCACCAAATGATCAATTCATGAAAACGCATACAAGCGATTACAATTACCACAAACTGATGTTGGTTTAGATTCGGTCGAGTTTTGTGCGTGAAGCAGATGTAATTTTGTATAAGGATTTTTATTCGCCTACGATTATAGTGAGTCCAATGAAGACAATAGCAATAGGATCCATTTTGATGATTTTTGCTGTTATGGCAATTACTCCTGCATTCGCAGATCATGTGACTGTCGAGGTTAGCATTCCAGTAGGGACATCAATGCCTGGCTGCGAATCAACCGACGAATGTTACGTTCCAGCCGAAGTAACAATTGATGTAGGAAGTGAAGTAGTGTGGTCAAATTACGACACTGCTTCACATAGCGTAACAAGCGGAACTCCAGCAAATGGTCCGGATGGAAACTTTGATAGCAATTTGTTCCTATCAGGACGAACTTTCTCACACACGTTTGAGGAAGAAGGTGAATTCCCATACTTTTGCCTAGTACACCCATGGATGCAAGGAACGGTAATTGTTCAGGCAGCCGCTGAAGAGCACACAGATGAGGAACACACTGATATGGAAACCACAGACGGTCATGCACATGATGAACATGGTGCAATGGTAATGTCACAGGACGGATCTGTCATGGTGCACATCGATTCTGATGAGCCAGCAGAAGGTGTAGAAGCTATGGTATCAGTTGAATTTGTTGATGCAGACGGAAACCCAATTGAGCACGTGAACTTTGAGATCACTGTGAATCAGGATGACAACCAAGTCCTAGCTGAAACATCTCAACATGCACATAGTGGTGTCACAGAATACACAACTTCAGCTCTAAGCTCTGACAGCCCACTAGATGTTCAAGTCACAATCCTTGGATTAGGATTGCCAGATGACGAGGCAAACTGGACTGGTCCAATGGGCGAAACAGTATCTGCTCAAGTAGTACCAGAATTTGGTCCACTTGCAATGATAATCTTGGCAGTAGCCATAGTAAGCATTGTTGCAGTTACAGCACGATCTAAAGTAATTCCAAGACTTTAGAATTCTCTTATTTTCTTTTTATCAGACTGATCACTGCAAGTATTATGCCTGCAGCTCCAAGGCCCATCGCAAACATCGCATAGTCGTACGATTTGCCGGACTCTCCAACAGAAGCCCCGCCTTGCTGGATTTGTGCTACGTCTTGTTGAAGCTGCGCCAATGAGTTCTTTATTTTTGCCAAGTCCGGCAGTCCGCTTGCATCGGTTGGAGGAAATGCTATGACATTGATGCTCTCTACGCTCTCGATTTGCACCACTTCGTTTACCGCTACTCCGTTTATGGTTCCCTTCAGCTCTATAGCCAGTGGGCCTGTCTGGGTTGGAATGATTTTTGAATAGTAATGACCTGCCTTGGAATCCGACAACACGTCAAGTTGCTTTGATACACTACCAGACTTGATAGTTGCAGTAAGGTCTCGGAATGCGTTTGTCACACCAGTGCTGACCCCTTCGTCCTCATTAACGGTAAAAGCAAACACAATTGTATTTTGCTGGCTTACTAGTGGCGGCTCATCACTCCAGCCAACCTCGATTTCATATTGTTCTACAAATACAGTCTTATGCGCAAATACAGGTGTCACTGCAGATATTGCAATTATTGTCAGGGCCAACAAAAACTGTGCTTTCACAACCGTGTTTAGTGAAGATCAAGTTATTTACTTTGTGAAACTGGTAGAACGATCAAACAATAGATTGTTTAAATTAGCAAATCGGCCATCATGTTATGATTGAAAATTCTACCTCTGTTTTTGTTGTTTTTTGTGCTATCAGTTCCCTCGGCATATGCTCATCCACTAATTGATGATTCCAATCCAAAAGCATCTACAAATGTCGGTGCAGGAATTACACAAATCACAATTGATTTCTCAGAAGCAGTAGATGTTGGATTTAGCTACATCAAGGTTTTTGACAACAATGGTAACCAAATAGACAACAAAAACACCCGATATCAAAATCCCGATGACGAATCAATCCTTACTGTGACTACACCACTCCTGCAAGATGGCGTATACACAGTAACAACTCAGGTCCTATCCAAGGTGGACGGACACCTAGTCCCCTACGCATTTGTATTTGGGGTGGGAGACGTAGAGCTACCCCCACCGCCGCAAATCACAATAGAACAACAAATCTATTTTCCAGAGGCAGGCGCTAGATTTCCAGGAATGGTAGGCCAAGTGATTGTTCTTGGCGCTGCAATCTCGTCACTGTTGATCTGGCGAGGAGTCAAAAAGCCATGGATCAGAGAAAATCTCGAATTTCAAAAGTTCTTTCACGGTAAATTCTCCACAATAACAGGAATCGGCCTCTTTGCTGTCTTTGCATCTAACATTATGATACTAATCATCCAGACAATAAGACTTCAAACTTCGGCATCGGATGTATTAGAGACATCATTCGGTACAATTTGGATAATACGCATGGGCCTAACTGTTGTTTTGCTTGCAGTCTGGTTCCTTCTGGAAAACAAGACAGCCGGTGCTCCCAGAAAACAGCTCCTAGTGCTTGGATTGTCACTGGCATTAATTGGCACTACTACTGCCATCGGCCACGGAGCCGCCAGCGAGCAGTTTTCTGCCATAGTAATTGATTATGCGCACAATTTGATAGCATCAGTCTGGATTGGCGGGGTCATATTCTTTGGATTCATTCTGATTCCGGCACTTGGAAAGCTGGACAATACCAAAAAAGAGCTTGCAAGCCTTTTGGTGATTCCAAGATTTTCCTCTGTGATCATAATTTCATTGGGAATTGTAATCATAACTGGGCCAACATTGTTGTGGCTCTTAGAAGACGATGTTAGCTTGCTTAGCCAGTCATATTACGGTTGGATGATCATTGCAAAAATAGCAATTGGCTCTGTAATGGTTGCACTGGGTGGATACAACCAGTTTAGAATTCAGAGGCCTGCTGAAAAGTCACTCGGATCGCCAGTGCATCAAAAGCTTTCAAGATCATTGAGGATGGAGGCAGTTTTGGGAATCATACTCATTGGTGTTGTGTCATTGTTGACAAATTCATCACTGCCAGCAAGCCAGGGTGAGGAAATACGATCACAAATCCCAGATGGTTTTAGTACTTTTGCATTCTCTGATAGCCTCAGATTTGTAGTGGATATTACCCCGCTAAAGAGCGGCGCAAATACAATTTCCATCACAGTGCTAGATTCCAATGGAAAACCGCTTGATGACCTAACAGAGCTTGGCGCCAAGGTCTCAAACCCACAAAAAAACATCTCGCCAATAGCAATTCCACTTGAAAAGAAAGACAATAACTACGAGGGAGAAATGACATTTGGTTTTTCTGGAACATGGAATGTAGAAATTGATGCGCAAAGAAGTAACAACCCAAACGAAAGTGTCAGCTTTTCTGCTATAGTAAAACCGCGACTCTCTGAGCTTAAAACAGACATTACTGAATATACCCTCACAGAAAATGCAGCTCCACTTTATCCCGTGTATGATGGAGACAATATTTGGCTTAGCGATTCATCAAAGCCAAGGCTTTGGAAGTTTTCAATATCAGAAAAAGAGTTTACGCCGTACCAATTTGATGGAAAGACAACCGTTTTTTTGAAGCTGGATGGTAACAGAGTCTGGTTTACCGACACACCTGAAGGAAAAATAGGCTACTTTGACACGGAATCAGAGCAATTCACAATAATTCCACTTCCAATGAAGTCGATTCCAATATCGCTTGAGACAGATAATGATGGAAATGTATGGATTGCACTAGTAGACCAGCACATGCTGCTAAAATACGATGTAGTATCCGAGCAGTTCACAGAATACAAAATCCCAACAAACCCCTCAGGCCCAGTAGCTCTGACTCGTGATCAAAACGGAATGATCTGGTTTGCAGAGTCCCAGGGAGGAAAAATTGGAGTAATCGAACCAAGCACAGGCAAAATGCGAGAATTCTCTCCAGCATTGCCACTAAAGGAGCCGTTCTTTTTGATATTTGACATGGATGGAACTTTATTGGTATCAGAGCACACTGGACTAGGTATAGTCAGATTCGACCCATATCTGGAGACATTTAGTAGCGTAGTTACTGTGACAGATCCAATCTCATTACCATTTGCAGTAGCTCCTGACAAGTTCGGAAATCTTTGGATTGCACAGCACACAACGGACAGGCTTGGGATCTATGACCAGCAGAAGGACGAATTTGCAGAACTTAACATACCGTCGCAGACAACGTTTACGCAATTTTTGCTAAGCGACAAAAACGGCGACATTTGGTTTGTCGAGCAACGCCAAAACAAGCTTGGTCATGTAGCTATATCAGAAGTTCCACAAATGAGTGCCACACCACAGCGAGAATTTGAGATACGATATTTTGAGCTGGCATCGCCTCTGATCTCTGGAGGAATAATTGCCACTTCGCTGTTTTTTGTAAAAAGCATCTACGACAAGCGGAGAATCGATTCTCTGATAGACTAAAGGAAAAGAAGGGGAATTCAAGGTAATAGTTGCTCATCTAAAACTAGAAAAAGAATCAGCTGGAATATGAAGATCTGAAATTTCAGCTAAAGCGCATAGGAGCAGAAAATGGCAAGAAAAATTCATTTTCCGATTTTACTTGATGATTTTTGTAATTGGCGCTGCTTTACCAACCAAGCCTAGATATTTTGCACAAAGGGTTACGACCAAAATTGCAACGGAGATCATCACTACTGTGCCAGAAGGAGCCAAATCAAGGTAATACGACAATACTATTCCAAATACGACAGAGAAAATGGAAATCAAAATCGATATGATTACTGTCTGCTTGAAGCTTTTACCCAAAAGCATGCTGGTAATATTTGGCAGAACAATCAGAGCAGATATGAGCAATATTCCAACCAACCTCATTGAAGTAATTACCGTAATTCCCGCAATTATTACAAAAACATAGTTGAGCCTATCGACGTTCAGTCCACTTACTCTTGCCTGCTCCTCATCAAATGCAAAGTGGAGCAATTTTTTTCGTAGTAACGCTAAAGATGCAACCACGCCAGCACTAATAGTAAGAATCAGTATGGTGTCTTCATCGCTGATCAAAAGTATGCTTCCAAACAAAAAGCTAAACAAATCCACAGAGAATCCCCCTGTTGCAGATATCAGTAACACGCCGATTCCAAACCCAGACACTAGTAATACAGCAATTGCCGCATCGCCAGAGATTTTTGTGCTTTTTCGAAGCTTGGTCATGCCTAGCGCACCCAAAATAGAAACAGTGTATGCAGTCCACAATGGATAAATTCCAGAGAACAACCCCAGAGATATTCCTCCAAATGCCATGTGGGATAATGCATCGCCAAACAAGGAGTATCTTCTTAGAACCAAGAATATGCCCATCAGTGAGCAAATTATGGCAATTGCAGCGCCAACAATTATGCCCTTTTGCATAAATGCATAGCCAAAGACTTCAAATGCCATATCAGTGGTGATGCATGTGCATCTGCATTGCAGATTCCGAGTAAGTCTTGAGTAACTCCTTATTTGAGAAGAATTCCTCCTTTTGTCCGTGGAAAAAGAGTTGCCGATTCATGCATGCAACTCTGTTTGCAAGCTTGGCAATTGCTTCTAGGTCATGCGACGACCAGACTATCGTTATCTTGTTTTCCTCGTTGATTTTTTTTATTACGCCATAGAATTTCTTTTGTGTTTCTACATCAACACCGGTTACCGGCTCATCCAGTATCAACAAAATTGGATCCTTGACTAGTGCTTTTGCGATAAAGACTCGCTGTAGCTCCCCTCCAGAAAGATCACCAATTCTTCGGTCCTTGTATGATTCCAAGTTTACTGTTCTTAGCGCTTCTAGAACCTTGTCGCTGTCTTTGTTAATTTTTTTGTAGACGCGATTCCAGCAACATCCACAGTTTTGAAGTATGGTTGCGCTCTTGTGAAGATGTTTTTCTGGCAAAAGCCCCATTGCCACCACCTCAGAGACTGTTGCAGGAAAGTTTTGCTCAAAGTTTACCTTTTGGGAGACGTATCCGATTAGGGGTAACAATGGATGGTATTTTTTTCCCTCAAGGCCGAATAGTCTTATTTTACCAGAATAGTTTTGCAGTCCCAAAATTGCGCGAAAGAAAGTTGTCTTTCCGGCGCCGTTTGGGCCGACTATTCCCAAGAGGTCACCCTCTTCCACATCAAAACTTACCTTGTCTACTGCAAGACTCCCATTGTAGGATATAGAAACATCAGAGACTTGGAGTGCTTTCATTGACATTCAAGTGCCACTTGGAGTGCTTTCATTGACATTCAAGTGCCACTTTGATGTTCTTTAGATTTTCTTCCATTTTCTGAATATATGACGTTCCGTTCTCTTGCTCTTCCACAGTTATTCCCTCGAGTGGACTCAAAACCAAGATCTGGGCTCCGGCTTCGTCAGCAAGCACTTGGGCAAGCTTTGGATCTACCAATTCTTCTGCAAAGATTATTTTGATTTGGTTTTCTTTTACAAAGTCAATTATCTCTTTTAGGTCACGTGCAGTAGCTTCAGATTCTGGTGCTAGGCCAGATAACGCCTGGGTTTTTATTCCGTACCTATTTCCAAAATATGAAAAAGCATTGTGAAATGGAACTATGGTGTCCTTGTTGCAGCTTGATAGTTCTGTTCTTATTTTAGAGTCAAGCTCATCCAGTTTTGCAGAGTAGGCATTTGCATTATCCTCATAATATTGCGCATTGTCTGCATCCACTTTGATTAGGGCATCCTTTATGATCATGACTTGCTCTTTTGCCAGAATTGGATCAAGCCATACGTGTGGATCATATGGAAATTTGTGTGCGTGTTCTTCTTCACCTGAGTGTTCTTCTTCACCTGAGTGTTCTTCTTCACCTGAGTGTTCTTCTTCACCTGAGTGTTCTTCTTCACCTGAGTGTTCTTCTTCACCTGAGTGTTCTTCTTCACCTGAGTGTTCTTCTTCACCTGAGTGTTCTTCTTCACCTGAGTGTTCTTCTTCACCTGAGTGTTCTTCTTCACCTGAGTGTTCTTCAGTTTCTATTAGCTCAATTCCATTAGTTGTCTCTACAAAAAGCAAATTAGAATATTCGCCAGAATCGATAAGCTTATCGACAAACGGTTCCATGCCAACACCATTATACACAAAAACATCAGATTCCTTTAGTGTTACTAGATCGCCAATACTTGGTTCCCAGTCATGTGGTTCAATTCCAACTGGGATAAACATTGACACATCAGCATTGTCACCAGCAATATTTTTAGAAAATTCATAAAGTGGATAAAACGATGCAACGATTTTGATTTTAGAAGTCTGTGGTTGCGGAATCATAGTAGGTTGTGTTGGAGACTCATTTTCTATTACGGACGGATTTGATTGCGCTAGAGCAATTACTGCCACAATTATTGCAGCTGCGATTCCAACTCCAATTGCCACAGATGCCGCTTTATTCATGTATCGGGATTTAAAAAAATGCTAATAAATCTATTGTGTGATATTAATAATTGAGATAATTACATTTAAACGATTATTAAAACACGCCAATCTTATTAACTTTTAATAGTAAGGTTATATATTCATTAATAATATCTCAAACATGGTAATTGTTTCCATTTCATTGAATACAGACATACTCAGTGAGATAGACAAGTTACAAAAATCTCTTGGCTTTACTGGCAGATCAGAAGTAATTAGAGCAGGAATCAGAACATTTGTTTCTGAGGAAAAACAAAAAACCAACCTAACGGGAAAACAAAATGCAATTTTGCTGGTTATACACGAAGATGAATACGATAATGTGGTAGCAGGAATAAAACATGATTATGAAGATCTCATTTTGACCCATCTTCACAGTAAAATAGACGGTGAGCGATGTATGGAACTATTCATTTTAGCAGGTGATGGTAAGCACGTAAAGGCAATCACCCAAGGATTTCAGACCAATAAAAACATGGATACCGTAAAGCTATTTGCTATTTAGAAATCATCAGTTAGTTTCTATCTGAGGTTTAACGGTTTTTATTTTTGGATCAAAGTTTTTATTGGAATAATTCACGTAACGAGTGTTAAGATTTTCCTCTAGATTAAAGACTTCCTCGATCTCATTTGATGTAGATGCAGCAATTCTACATATGAATATCCATGCGTGTGTCTCCTTGAGATCACCTTTCATTGGCAACCATTCACCAGTTCCAGGAGTGAATCGTATAACTTTGGTTTCTTTTGCCGCATTTCCTAGCTTTCCACTTTTTACATAATAGACGTTAACATCAGTCAGTGTTCCATCTGAGAAATAAAAGGGAGCATAGAAAAAATCAGTATTACCAATCTGGTTTATTGAGGCTGTAGTTCCACCAGAGAAATGAAGTATGTTGTAAAAGAAATCTATTTCTGATTCAAATTTGTGCGCCTGATAATTTTTGTATCTTGTTTTATCAAAATTCATACCCTGTTTTGATGTTAGAATTATTTATACATTATTAATTTTCTTATAAATTAATAATAATTATTGATAAAATATATATAGATTTTAATAATTAAAATTTTTAAATGATTAGACAAGATCATTACCATTTTATTGTGATAGGGAAAGAGGGAGTTGGAAAATCACAATTAATCTCATCACTTACTGATAAAGACGCACTCAGTAGTAACCTAAAGGGCTCAACTGTTAGTTGTGAATATTATACAAAAGATAATCTTGTTTTTATCGATACGCCTGGAATAGTGTTTGATTCAGACAGTGAAACTACAAAGATTGCAATCTCATCATTAAAAAATCATGACTTGGTATTGGTTGTAATTCGTGCAACAAATATTGATCAGGATTTAGGCTATTTTTTACCATTGGTCCAAGACAAAAAAGGAGTGATCATAATAACAAATTGGGACAGAATTAACACTAGATTAGCACAAGAATCAGTTGAGAAATTGCAAAAAGAATCCCAGATGCCCGTCATACCTGTGGATGCACGTAATCTTACCCATGCGCAAAAAAGTAAAATTTTTGCTTCATTACATAATCCTGGTATATTTTTAAAACAAAAATTGTTTCATACTGGAATATCAGTAGAACCAAAACCGACAATTCTTGAAAAAAAATACTTAGGAGTTACAATTGGAATGATATTATTATTTGTTCCAGCAATATTATCAGTTATAGGAGCTAATTATTTTGCAGACTATGTTCATCCAAAGATCGCAGATCTTCTGAGTACTCCAAATACCGTTCTATCAACGCTACCATCACCGATAATGGATATTCTTGTTGGAGATTATGGTCTCATATCGATGGGTCCATTTCTTTTCGTTTGGGCAGCTCCCGTAGTTGTAATATACTCATTATTGTTAGGAGTTTACAAGTCAAGTGGCCTATTGGATCGTATTTCAATAGCAATTCATCCATTAGTAAAAAGAATAGGAATCAGTGGTAGAGACATTACACGCATAGTGATGGGGTTAGGTTGTAATGTACCTGCAGTCATAAGTAGCAGATCCTGTTCTAGTTGTTCAAGAGGTACAACAATTTCCGCAATAGGTTTTGGTTCTGCATGTTCATATCAGTTTGGCGCATCTATTGCTGTTTTTTCTGCGTCTGGCATGACATGGTTGGTTATTCCATTTTTGCTCTATTTAGCCGGAACTTCAGTATTTTACACCAGACTTGTGAGCACAAAGAAAAATCGCTCCAAGCTAAATGTACTAGTAATTGAAGGTCAGATATTCTTTGAACGACCGAGATTTAGTTCAATCTGGAGAGAATCAAAACACAGTATCAAACAATTCTTCAAGATGGCATTACCGATTTTTTTTGCAATAACATTTGTTGCATCAATCTTAAGTTGGAGTGGTATTATTGATTTTTTTGCAGACATATCTAGTTCTGTAATGGGATTTTTTAATTTGCCAGAAGATGCAGTGCTTGCTGTAATATTTGGCTCTATTCGAAAAGATGGCTTGTTACTTTTGGCAGAGCCAAATCTGATAAATTCATTGTCGCCAGTTCAGATTCTCACAGGAGTATATCTTGCAGGAATATTGCTTCCCTGTATTGTAACTGTTTTTACGGTAATACGTGAAATGTCATTTAGATTTGCTATAAAGATGATTATAAAACAAGCCACTGCAGCAATTTTATTTACATTACTTTTAGCTCATAGTGCTAAACTTGTTGCAGTCTTTCAGATTCTTAGTTAAATCGAAGAGGCATTGATAGATATGCAGGTGTTTGTATGTTTTGTATCCTTATTTCACCAATTATCCATTTTTCAAGACATTTGTCACAAATTGTTTTTAGGACAATTCCACCTTTAACCCAAGTCTTAATTTTATTGTAGCCACCTTCTTCTCTTTCTTGCACAAACGAACCACAGATACAACAGCTGTGATAAATTGTGTCTTTTCCTAATTTTTCTGTCATATTGTTTCACATTAATTTTTGATGGTGTGCATAACCACACCATCAAGATGGTAGTCAAGCTGTTTTAAAACAACTGGACTACTGTAATATACAACGGTTAGTAATAAAGATATTAACTATTAATAGGAAAAATGAAAAATAGAAATTTAATTAATAATAATTATATAGAACATATCAATAGAATAACAAAATGACCAAACTCATTAGCGTCGATATTGAGACATCTGGAGTGAAGGCGGACGAAGTAGTAGAATGGGCCAATGAAATGGCACACGTCTATGCAGATATTGAAGTCTCAGATGTACGAGTATCAGGAAACAAGATCACATGCAAAGTAGGATTTTCTGGAATGGATGACACACAGCCAGATGATGTGAAAATGAAAGTTGAAGAATACTTAGTCATGAATGAAGCATTCTCAGTAACAAAAATCTCCTGCTACTAAATTTTTTTATTTTAATATGAAAAACACATGATGAATGTGTGTTATTTTTCTGTACAAATAGCAATGATAATGTCGCAATATCGCTACCAAAACGCACTTCATAGTTGGAAATGTCCATAACCATGCACATATCTTATTGAATATTTAGAAAACGAAATGGGATTTACAAAGCTCAGGAAAACACATGATTCCAAAGATCTAGCTGAGCATTATTTCACAAATATAATTAGCTCATACGGTGACTGAACTTGATTCTGATTGAGTTTTGTCTGGTCTAATCTTGTGCCATAGAACACCAAAGATCAGCCCTAGTGACGCCCAGAATATTGACACACCAATTGCAGACATGATTCTGAAATCATTTACCAGAGTCATTGGTGCAGTTATTGGATCTGGATTATTTGGCATTGCATAAAATACAGCTGCAATAAATCCTGCGTATCCAACAAACGCTAAATATTTTTTGTTAATTCTTTTGTAGACTTTATGAAATCCGACTGCTGCCAAGCCAGAAATGACAGTAAATGACAGATATAATATTCCTCTAAACACAACAGTTTCTGGATCACCAACAGTAGGTGGATTTGCAGGATATTTGATAAATGGAATTAGATAAACTGCAATAAACATAAGACCGGCTAGAATTAGCGCTTTTTTTATGCTATTCCCAGGTAAGGATTTTCTAGAATATACGAAAACAATTCCAAAGAGTGCACCAACAGATGTTCCTAAAATTGCACCTGCCAGGATTTGACCTGCTTTCTGCCAAGACCTGTAGTCATAATATGCGGTCCAGAATTCTGGTGTGTCCTTCTCCTCGCCTGAGAGGAACAAGTTTTGATTTTCAATTCCTATTGCAGTATCCAAAAACGGTTCTACTAAAGCGAGGTTTGCCAATCCATGAATAGTTCCTGCAGCACAACCGGCTAACAAAACAATAATAACAAAAAGAAGAGATTTCATGAGGTTCACTTAATGGCAGGGAAATCCGGCTGCATGTCTCATGTCATGAGTTAACTCATGAATGTATAGTTCAGCATACGCGCTCTCGCCTTGTACAACACTGAATAGATGTCCTTGATCGAATCCAACTGCGAAGAATCCGAGTGCAAAGACAGCTGCAAGGAGTACAACTGCAAGCATTGGCGGTTTACTTGCCATACTTGTTACTTGTTCGTGATACTGCATAATAGCGTCTAAAGTTATTAATTATATAAGCATTTCTAATATTAGTTATTAAGAAACTAGATAATATTTCATAAAATTATCCGGTGCTGCATACAGAATAAAATGGGACTAACCAATCTATGTATGTTTCAATACTAAGTCACTGAATTTTAGAAAAAAAGATCTGGAGAATTAGATTATTGAGATAAGGAATTAGATAAGTGACCTAAGAAAAGATGCAAAAAAGATGGAATAAAACTATCAGCTGGTTTAATGCGAAGATATAGTCTGCTATTTTCTAAGATCACAGATAGTAAGATTAATTGATTCCATTTTTTTGTCTCTTTGGAATTTTTGCGTCACGTTCCTAATTCTGTCAGCACTACCATCCAAGACAAACAGCTCAAGACATTTTTTTGTCCCGAGCTTATAATGCACGTGGGTTTTAATTACATCAAAAAATTGATGTTTTAACTCTGTTACGTTGTTCTCATCTTTTTCATCATGTGTTACACTAAGGACGCATCCTATATTTCCAGTTAATTTTGATTTTTCCAGTTTATCATTAGAAAGCATTCGAATTCCTGCGCGTATCAACTCAGATCGGCCAGAGAATCCCATCTCTTTTTGTATTTTATTCATTTCATCTAGAACGTTATTATTAAGAGAAACACTAATTATTCCCAAATTACTCGCCTAACTATTAAAATAGATGAAGTTCCATATTAATTAATATTAACAAATGGCCAATGCACAAACCAAGATAGAACAAGCACGATCTCATATCGGAATCAAAGATCACATAAATAAAAAATTCTTTGTAGGAACTGCAGAGTCAGAACATGTGGAGATGTATCTAAAGGCCATGTGGCATCTAAAAGAAACCGGCGAACAAATTAAAGTCAACAAAATTGCAAAGATCCTAAATGTAAGGCAGCCAAGTGTTGTCCAAATGCTAAAAAGACTAAATGCACAGAATCTGGTAATATACAACAAAACTGGTGTTACTATGACAGAAAATGGTGAGAGGATTGCTGCCAAAATGATTAGAAACAGTAGACTTTTGGAAATGTTAATGACAAAAACGCTAAAGATGGACATTAATGCGAAAATGGTTTGTGGGATGGAGCACCATATGGATGATTATTTTGCTGACGCATTATGCACACTACTGGGCCATCCGGAAAAAAGCCCACGTGGGGAAAAAATACCACGTGGAAATTGTTGCGAGAGAATGCTTAAAGAATCTTAAATTAAGCCAAAAAATAATAAATAATCTCGCAGAAAAAATAATTCTTATTATATAAATTTATATTTCCTAATAATTCATAGAGCGACATGGGTAGTTCTGGTCAGCAGGTAGACACAGTCAAACCAAGTAATTTTCGCGTACCCGTAACTGTGATCACTGGTTTTCTTGGCTCAGGTAAAACTACATTGTTAAACTATATTCTGACCAAAGAACACGGAAAACGAATTGCAGTAATTGAAAATGAGTTTGGAGAAATTGGAATAGACAATGAATTAGTTATTGGCGCAGATGAGGAGATCTTTGAGATGAGTAATGGTTGTATTTGTTGTACGGTACGAGGAGATCTTATTAGGGTTCTTGGAAACCTAATGAAACGAAAGGACAAATTTGATTACATTCTAATAGAAACCACAGGTCTTGCAGATCCATCACCAGTAGCACAAACATTTTTTGTCGATGACGACACAAAAGAGAGTTTTGATCTTGATGCTATAGTCACAGTAGTTGATGCAAGACATGTTTGGCAGCATATTGATGAAAGTCGTGAATGTCAGGAACAGATTGCATTTGCAGATATCATTTTACTCAACAAAACAGATTTGGTCACACCAGCAGATCTGGAAAAATTAGAACAAAAGATCTATGCTATGAATTCAACGGTAAAGATCTACCGAACATACAAGTCTGAAATTCAAATCGATAAAATACTAAATGTAAAATCATTCGATCTAAAAGGGAAGCTTGAATTCAAGCCAGACTTTCTCAAAGAAGATTTGCCATTTGAGTGGATAGGGACATATAATCTCTCAAAAGGAACCTATGATATTAATTTCAAACCAGGACCAGACCCCTCAATTAATGTGGCTGTGATTCCAGTAGCCCAATCCGACGACTTGGAATCAATCAAAAATATAGGCGTCAGTGTATTTGCAAAAACAATAGGAACTTATTCCGATGGTGCTGAATTTACTCAGTCAGAAAATCCAATTATGCTTAAATTTGCCCCCAGTGGAGGAGGACAATTCAAGTGCAAGATTGATTCTGCCAAATCACAGACATATGCCATTTTTACGCAGCACTTACCTTCAGAATTTAACATGACTGTATCTATTAACGGAGTTAATGTGGAGGCAATTCAATCCAAGGTTTATCCACACAGTCACACACATGACAATACCGTCTCTTCAATAGGATTAGACATCCCAGGTAATGCCGACTACGACAAGGTCAATGCCTGGCTAGGGGGATTTTTGAGGGAAAACGGTACAAACCTCTTCCGATCCAAGGGAATTCTTAGCATCAAGAATAGACCTGAGCGAGTCATATTCCAAGGAGTCCACATGTTGTTGGATGTGACATCAGACAGACTATGGGAACCAAATGAAGAGAGAACGAATCAACTTGTATTCATAGGACGAAATCTGAACAGAGATGAAATTACACAAGGATTTCGTTCATGCCTAGTATAAACACAAGTCAGAAAAAGGCCGACAAGTCGGAACGTTGGGTTTTTGATGTCTCAGATTATATCTCACATGCAGCATGGTCAAATGATAGCTTATTTTTTGCGGTTGCCCTAGCTTCTGGGCCAATAAGAATTTTCAATCGCAAAGATGGCTCCCAGAAAACTATCGATGGTCACAAATTTGGAACGATGGAGGTTAGCTGGTCTCAAGACAATTCCAAGATAGCTTCAGCTGGACAGGATGGTCAGTTAAAAATATGGGATGTAACAACGCAAAAATTACTCAAGTCATCAGAGGCCGGATCCCAATGGGTTGAACATATTACATGGTCTCCAGACGGTAACCACATAGCATCCGCCGCAGGAAAAATTTTGAAAGTTTGGAATGCTAATGGTGAGATGATTCAAGAATACAGAGAACATCCAAGTACCATAACTGCACTACATTGGAATTCCACTGGGAAAGAAATTGCCACAGCATCCTATGGAAAAATCATGATTTTTCAGATTGGTAAAATTGAGCCACAACAAATCCTGCTTTATCCAAGCTCACTCATATCACTATCATGGCATACGAGTGGAAAATGGATTGTTGCTGGGACCCAAGAAGGTTCAGTACATGGTTGGAAGATACCGCATAAAGAAGGAAACGATATAGACATACAGGGATATGAAACCAAGATAACACAGCTTTCCTGGAGTAAAAACGGCAAATATCTTGCAACTGTTGGAGGTAGTTGGATTGTAATTTGGGATTTTTCTGGAAAAGGTCCACAAGGGCAAAAGCCAGAGATACTAAAAGATCAGCGAAAGGTAACACAGATGTCATATCAAAATAATGGAGACCTTTTGGTCTCAGGCACAAAAGATGGCGCTGTTTTGTTTTGGAGACAGACAGTACCTGAAAAAACACGACTCGAAAAACATGTTGGATCTCCAATCAATCACATACGATGGTCTCCTGATGGATCATCGCTCGCTATCTGCACTGACGACGGCAAGATTAGAATTTGGGACTCACCTACAGTATAAATCACGTAACTGTCATCCGCATTAAAATCAAAAGAAGAATTAAAGTCGTTGTGGGTTGTGTTGGATCAAGGAGAACTTGTTCCAATTGAACAGGTTAATCAAATAATCAATCAAACAAAAGACAGGATATTTCTTCAATTGAATCTGCCAATATGTCTATCTAGGCGTCCACAAATAATGGCCTAGTGAACAGTACTATCACTTGTAGAGAAAATACCGTCTACTTCATTTGTCATTTTCTCAATAGATTCCTTATCAGTCATTTTTTGAATTAAATAAGAATAGACACCTGCTTTGAGAACCTTAAGTGAGAGTAAGGCACACTTTATTCTTGTTGGGCCAAGATCAGGTAAACCAATCTCCGATAACATTTCCTGTTTGTTAATTTTTTTTACAATTTCAACGTCTTGCCCAATAATTTTCTCTGTCAATAACGATGCGCTTGATATACATATTGCACAACCCTTGCCGTTGAATTTGACATCGACAAGCTTGTTTTCTTTAATGTTGATGTGCATTTCTATAACATCACCACATAATGCATTACTTTCACGGTACTTGACGTCAGGATTTTCAATTTTACCAAAATTACTTGGATTCCGATAATGATCAAGTATAATTTCACGATAAATATCTGCAGAGCTCATAGGATAGATAGTCAAATGATATTAATAAACTGAACCTAAGCTAACAATTTTTATTAATATTAAATATACACGAGTATGCAGATTATTAAATATACACGATGATCAGATAAAGTGAAGGGAAATGATAGTCGAACTAAATCTAAAAGGCGGGTTAGTAATTGTTGTAGGCGGAGGGTATGAAGGTATGTTAAAAATAAAATCATTGTTAGCGCAAGACTGCGAGATTTTACTTGTCAGTGAAGAATCAAACGATAAGATTGAAAAGTATGTAAAACAAAAAAAGATTGTATTTAAAAAATTGAAAATAAAAAACCTAGATTTTTTGGACAGATACAAACCGACAATGATAATGGCGACAACTGATGATAAGGAGTTAAATAGAAAAATTTACCAAAAGGCAAAAAGCATGAATTGTTATGCATATGCTGTTGATGATCCTATGATTAGTGATTTTTCACATCCGTCAGTAATCAACATAGAAAATACAATACAAATCGCCATATCAACAAGAGGTAAAAGTCCAATTATGGCAAAAAAGATAAGGATAGAGGCTGAAAAAATATTTCAAGATATTATAAAAAAGGAATATCTAAACCATGTCAGAGTTCATGAATATGCAAGAAATCTTGCAAAAACAAAAATCAAAACTCCAAACGAGAGAAGAGAGTTCATGTATAGTTTGATGGATGATAAAAATCTCAATGAGTGTTTGAAGGTTGATAAGTTTACCGAAGCTAAAAAAAGAATAAGACAACTACTAGATTTGTGGGATACAAAATGATCAAAAACGATAAATGGATAAGAAAAATGGCATTGGAAAATAACATGATTTCTCCATTCACTGAGATTCAGATACGACAAAGCTGTATTTCCTATGGATTATCATCTTATGGATATGATATGAGAGTTGGAGATGAGTATAAGCTGTTTACAAATCTAAACAATTCTTTGGTTGATCCAAAATCAATAGACAGTAGGGCTTTTGTCGATATCAAATCAGAGGTTTGTATAATTCCTCCCAATTCATTTGCTTTGGCAAGAAGTATTGAATATTTCAAAATGCCACGAAATGTAATGACTGTGTGTCTTGGCAAATCCACGTACGCAAGATGTGGGATAATTGTCAATGTAACACCACTTGAACCAGAGTGGGAAGGAAACGTCACAATAGAAATATCCAATACAACAACACTACCTGCAAAGATTTACTCTAATGAAGGAATTGCACAATTGTTGTTTTTCGAAGGAGAGCAGCCAGAGACATCATATTATGATAAAAAGGGAAAATACCAATCGCAAACCGGCATTACTCTTCCTAAGCTTTGAGTAATCCAATCACGCGCAATTAGCAATACTCAAAATCCTTTCTTACCATGAGATTCATAGTAGAACGAATTTTATCGATTTTTCTTATTTTCCACGTGATTTGTTCTTTGAGAACATCATCAGAAGATGATTCAAGTTTTACAATCATGTTGTATGGACCAGAAACCACATGAACATCCTTTACTGAAGTCAATAAAGAAATCTCGGTTTTTAATGATTCTGTGAATTTTTCATCGCAGTTGATTAGAAGGTAAACTATTGACATTATATGTACGCCTTTTTTAGAATTTTTTCAAATTTAGCAGATAGATCAGACCAGCTTTCATCTAAACGTAAATTAGGTTTATCAAATGAATACATGCTACGTAGCTGTTCATTACGATATGACTGCCCACACATCGATAGTATCCAGTTTTCATAACGTTTCAACCAGTTTATGGATTTTACAAGTAATTTCAACATCAGCAATATTTCTTCTGTAGTTTTTGGTATTGTACACTTTGGAAGTTGATCAGGATCCCATACATGCGGTGAGAGTGAATTAATTTTGAGCAACTTTGGTTCAAATGCATGACGCCATAAAAACAGTCCATCATTATTTGTAGCGAAAATCATTCCAAACCCCCATAAAGTTATTCGACCCGTTCGATCAGCGAATGAATATTGACTGCTTCCTAAGTCTGGATTAGGAGGTCTTTGTCTGGTAAAACCGTATTGTAGTAATAGATTATTATCATATGATATATCTTTGCCAATACAATACAATTGCTTTGTGAATAATTGCTTCCATTCATTTTGAATATATTTTGGGAGATGTACGCAATAGTATTGCTTTACCTCTTCTTTTGTAAGGTTTTGTGATTTACGCATATCAGGTTTGTGATAAACAAATCATTGGAACGTTGGCTAATCTTTCAAATTTCAGTGACCAATAGTTATTTTTTCATCTCTTCTGCTTCAATTTTTCCCAGTATGCGAAATACTGTCATACCTGTTGCAGAACTTTTACCTTTTACTGCCCAACGTTTGTTTTTGAGTTGGACTACTTTTGGTTCAAGAATTTTGACTTTTTTTCTTGCCTTGACGTCATATGCTTCGTATTCTTTCATGTATTTCCCAAGATATTTTTGTATATTAAGTTAGTTAGTCAATTTTATTAACTATTATTAAAAGTATTTCAAACTTTAATATAGTCAGGCGTGAAAATGCTATAATGTTCGAAGTAGTCGTAGTGGGAGCTGGACCGTCTGGAGTTGGCATTTCAGTAATTCTGAAAAAACTAGGGCTCAAATTTACTGTCTTAGAGCGACATGAAGTAGGTAGCTCATTTCTTAAATGGCCAAAACAAATGAGGCTACTTACTCCGTCGTTTTTCAGTAATGCATTCAGAATGATAGATCTCAATGCAATATCATATGACACGTCACCTGCGTTATCACTACAAACAGAACATCCAAATGGAGAGGAGTATGCAGATTATCTCAAAAAGCTTGTGGAACATTTTGAGCTACCAATTCAAAAAGGAATTAATGTTGAATCAGTATCCATAACAAAAGATGGGTTTGTAATTAGTACAAACAAAGGAAAAATACAAAGTAAGTTTTTGATTTGGTCTGCAGGAGAATTTCAATACCCAAATAACAATTCATTTCCTGGTGCAAAGTACTGCATTCATAATAGCTTAATTGAAAACTGGGATAAGATTCATGGAGATGAATTTTTTGTAATTGGCGGATATGAAAGCGGTATGGATAGTGCGATTAATTTGGCAGAACACAATAAACGTGTTATAGTAATTGATAAGACTAATTTTCTAAGTAGTGAAGAAATAGATCCCAGTAGAACAATATCCCCATATACAAAAGATAGATTAAGAAAAATTAATTCAAAAAATACCATTGAATTCCATACGGGCAGAGTTATAAAGATAGAAAAAAATCAAAGTGAGTTTATAATATATACGGAAAAAAAGAAAATACATTCAAAAACTCAACCAATTCTTGCTACTGGATTCACAGGTAGTCTTGCAATGATCAAAGGATTATTTTATTGGAAAGACGGAAAAGCTATTTTGAACTCTTATGATGAATCAACAAAGACGCCTGGATTGTATGTTACCGGACCATTATTACAACAACGCGATATGATTTTTTGTTTTATTTACAAATTTCAACAAAGATTTGCTGTTATTGCAAACCATATTGGGATGAAATTAAGTAAAGATGTATCCATAATTGAGAATTATAAGAAAGAAGGCATGTATTTAGAAAACCTAGACAGCATTAAAGATAAATGTTCATGCTAATCTATTGACCATAAATTATCTAGGAATCTATGGGCCAACAAAACCACATGTATCACATTTGTAGGATACACCATGTTCTCTGCAAAAGTCACATCTCCAGATTAATTTTGGATCATCACAATCCGGACATGGAAATTTTACTAGTTTATCCTTTGGTTGAATATATCTATTACAACCGTTACACCTAGTAAGAACCAGATTTGGAGAAGAATTCTTGCTGCTTTTCGTATCAATATATTCTTGCAATCTTTACCACTACCAACTAATAATAAAGAACATAATATTAATTATTAAGAATAATAATATTTATTAATAATAGTATGTGTGTATAGACTACACAGTAAGGTGCAAAGCCTTCGTCAATTATGAATGGGTCACCATTCATAATTGATAAAATATCCATGACATAACACCAAATAAGGAAAAAATTTGAAAGTAGCAACCACATTTTTCATCATATGTTTAATCATATTCCCAATTACCAAAACATATGGTCACGGACTAGGCCTTGAGACAATATCGCTAAACGTTGAAGACAGAAAGATTTCCGTTACCACACAAATCATCCCTACAGAATTTTCCGAGTCTGCACAAAAACAGATAATCATGACGGTAACAGATTCTCTTACAACACAAAACGTCGATGCGATATTGCTAGTTGCGCTGTATCATGAGGGAGGCCAAATTTTCAGAGAATCGTTTGCCACCAAAAACGGCATACTAAGAATAAATGTAAACCCAACACAAGACCTGGAAATAAAAATATCAGGAACAGACCCAATACAGATTTCTGGCCCAATCCTAAATTCCGGAGGACTATACCGCTTTGACGTAGACATAAAGAGCCTTGATTCTAACGAGCTGCAAAACCAAGCTTTTTCCACGTATATTACATCAATTACAAACCATTACTATGATGAGCAAGGTAAGGATGGAACCCCCGTAGAATTTCGTGTCAAGTCATATTATGATGGGGTTTCAGGCTTTGATTATTCTCCTGAGACAAACTCCATAATGCTAGAGATGCCGTTTGAGTGGAGCGAGCGAAACATTTCTCATACTGAGGTGGTACACGAAGAGATTCACTTTCCAAAGGAGTTTGCGGACTTTATGGTACCCAGCTATTCAGGCACTGTAAACGGAATAGATCTCTTCAAGTCGTCAGTAACAATAGACGATTATTCCATAGAAGACGAGCGAGTAGTCCACTTTGTCCTAACACAGGACACCATACGATATCTCAAGCAGGCGCAAAAAAGCGCAGGAATTGAAAATCCACTGGGAATGAAGTTTGAGCTCAAGGTAGGCGATAAGATAGTCTTTCCAGTAATTGCAATGACAAAGGACGAATCACTTCAGGTGGACATGTCTTGGGAACCAGATACAATAGAGCCCAGCAAGAACACCAAATTCATCTATACCTTCAGGGACGGAAAGACAGGCGAGCTGCTCCGAAACACATCGTACGACTTTGTGATATTACAAAACGGAAAAGAATTGTACAAAAAATCTGCAAACGCTCAGATTGGCGGGGACTATGCAGACTATACCTTTACAGAATCACAGAAAGGTCAGACTACAATCCAATTTAATAATCTGCGCGGAACAGGCCAGGGAACCGAATTTACCATAATGGTCGTCCCAGAGTTCGGCCCACTCGTAATTCTGGTCCTCGGTTCGGCTTTTGCAGCTGTTATGATGTTTAGAAGATCAGTGCTTTTCCAGTAGCTTTTTTGTGTTGGTTGGATCTAGGTTCATCAGCATTCTTAGCTTCAGTCCGATGAAGCTAGCTAAATCCACCTGGCAGGTAAAGGCAGACAGGATGTGCGATATATTATCCAATATTGCAGATTTTAGGAATTCAGCTAATCCTGCCAATATGAAATGGCATATTTGGAAGCAATCAGACCACAAATTGCCAAAAACAAATCGAAAATGCCAAGACTGGAATTATTGCAAAATAATCTAAACTCTTTGATAGATCAATACAGCCAAAGACGTGTATTTTTCTAAAATTATTTTCCCAGCTTATCAAAACAGTCAGCGCATAAATGATCAGATTCAGTCATGGAATAAGGAACAGTAAATTGGCACTTTATGATTTCCTTGACGGTGAATTTTTGCATAAACTTTAGATCCAGTTCCTTTTTGCAAATAAAGCAAGGAGTGTTGGCACTAATTAGGTGCCTGAGATTAAGCCTACTAAGAGTTGCCAGATCAATAATTCCAAAAAAGATCATCAGATTTACAATTCCAGGGTTCTTGCGGGCAAATTCATCAAGGCCAGACCTGCCATTTTCAGCTGCAATTTTTATTATTTGCCCCCATTGGTCTTTGAGGTTCTGTATGTGTTTTGCTAGCTCGTCCTTGCCTGACTGGCTAGTATGCAATACAATCTTGGAATTACCAAAAAATCCTCTAGAGTGAATTTTAGATATCATGCCGTTTTTCTCAAGCATCGCTACGTCTTGTTCTATTTTTTGTGCATCCAGTCTAGTCCTTTTTTGTATTACCCCTATGCTTGGGGCAAGCTCATCAATTATTCCTAAAATCTTGATTTGGTTTTGATCCAGCTCTGTCATGTTTTTCTCAACTCACCTAGCGTAGAGCCCAGAATCTGATTTCTAATAATTTTAATTATTTGCACAAAAATTGCCTTGATTTGTTCTGGACTAGTTCCCAGAATCCTAATTACAATTCCAGAGTCCCCAGGCAAAAATGAAAATCCACACAGTGGTTCGGAATTTTCCAATATAGAACGGATTTGCTCAGATATTGTGTGGTTTTTTTTCTCCGTTATAACATACATTGTGCCCAAGACAGAATTCCCTCCTAGTATTGCAGTATTGGCAAATTTATCAGCGCCTGGCTCTAGGCGCGATATATCAGTAAATTTCATTCCTACCGAGTTTTTTGCAACAAATCTCAAATAACACATTTCATAGTCAAATAACTCGCCTCTTGCAGCCCTACCAGGAGATATAATTTCTGAATATACTACAGTGGAGTTTTTTCCGACTGAAAGATTGACGTGCTGGAAATACCTAGAATTTGCATACGGAATTATCTGGTCTGGCAGCATTTCCAGATATGCATCATCTCCTATCTCTAGCTCAATGTTTTGGCTTGCATAGTCTGATTCCATTTTGTAGATTCGCGTTGCGCCCTGTGTAGTAATATTTGCAATTGCATTTTGGCCTAGTGAAATTTTGATTTCATATCTGTCCCCTTGCAGAACGCCTCCAGAGGATGACATTAAAAACAAATACGCCATTGATGGATTATCCGAGTCATAGTACAGCGCCTTTTGCGTCAAAAGCGGCGCCTTGGAATACTGGTGCAAAACTATGGTCTTTTTCTTTTCCTCGTCTTTGTGCAGTACAAGCTTCAGCATTCCGGTTTTTTGAATTTGTGGGTTTTGCTCAAATTTAGCAAATTCTGCAGGCATCCAATTCTCAGAAACACTCAATTTTTTGCACTCCTGGGTGGCTCATCAAATAAGAGATCCTCAATTATATGCGATGCCGTTTTTTCTATTCCACTTCCATCCATACAGTTGACAAATACAAATGGCTTTAGCTTACGAATTCTTATGGTATCTTTTTCCATTACAGAAAGATCTGCATGGACTAGTGGTGCAAGGTCGGTTTTGTTAATTACAAGCAAATCACAGGATTCAATTCCCAGGCCTCCCTTTCGCGGATACTTGTCCCCGCCAGATACGTCAATTATGTAAATAAAATAGTCTGCCAGTGCAGGACTAAATGTAGTCATTACATTGTCCCCTCCGCTTTCTAGTATGATAAGGTCAAGTTCTGGGTTGTTGCGCTCTATTTCCTCAATTACTGCCAAATTCATTGATGGGTCTTCTCGTATTGCAGTATGAGGGCAGCCCCCCGTTGCAATTCCAATTACCATGTTTTCTGGCAGTATTCCCTGCGTGGTTGCAAGGTTTTTTCGAATTCTATCCGCGTCTTCTTTGGATAGAACATCATTAGAAATTACGCAGATTCTATAGCCTTTAGCTGCAATTACTGGCACTATTTTCTCGATTAGCATGCTTTTGCCAGAGCCCACAGGCCCGCCAATTCCAACTCGTGGGATTTTTTGTATAGTGGTCATGTCACAAACATTTTTGATTCAAGTTTTTCATGATGCATCTGGAAAATTTCAACATACGGAATAAATTGCCACATTTGATCTATTCCGGTATTGCTATGCATTGATGCTTGCTCTGATATTATTGGCCTAATTTCAGAGAGAATTTGCTGGCTCTGAGTATGCTGTATGATTCCTAGCCGCATTGCAGCACCTAGCACTCCTACAGTAAATCCATACATTAGTGCAAGACATGTGTTATTTTTTGATATTCCAAGGAATTGCCCTGCAAGTGCAAGACATACAGGATAGGTGCCAGGTGTTTTATTTTCTAGAATTTGCTCGTGGAATTTTTTTACAGTCAAGTCATTACCCATTGCAATTACACATTTGATCAGCTGTCCTCCTGCCCTAGCAGATGCCTCGCGTTGTGTCTGCACTAGGCGCATTCTGTGAATTTTCCAGTCAATTTCTACCAGTCCGGAAATATTTGCCTCTTTAGCACAATCATAGGAATTATTTAGCGCAACACAGTCGGCAGGTCCCACCTGGTTTGATAATAGCGCCTCTATTAGCTGTCGAGTCTGCTCTGGTGTTGTGATGATTTTTTTTCTATGAAGCATTTCCAGCCCGTGTGACATTGTATAAGTGCCGGTTGGAAAAAACGAATCAGAGAGCTGCATTAGCCCCAGTGTTACGATATCAGTGTTCATGGGAATCCATGAATTTTGAAGGCTCAAAGATCTTTTCCTCTATTTTAAATTCCGCCCTGTCAAAGAATTCGCGAAATATGGTCTTGATAAAGTCAATTTCGATTTCTGATTTTACCGGAATTGATACAGATTCATCCTGGACAGATACTGGCTTGTGCAAATTTCCAATCATGTGCCCCAAAGTCACAAGGTGCTTTGGCTCTAATGATGCAAGATTTATTCTCATTACGGTTTCAGGCATTTGCTTGACTAAAACCATAATGTCGTCTCCTTGTAGGACATCACCATTGTGAATTTTGCGCTCATTATCTAGACTAATTCCAATGCTAGTCCCGTCGGTGCAATTGATCTTTTGGCGGGTTTTCTCTAGGTTCGCTCTTTGCATTAGAATTGTTTTGTAAATTAGATTACCAGTGCCGTTTTCAAATTTCTTTGAGAGATTTGTGTCTTGGAAAATATTTCCAGCGATTTTTCTTACCTTTTGCAACGGTGTTAGTGTCCAAGTTTGCAAGATATACTTATTGCCGATTTGGATTTGAATTAATTATTAAATACAAGATTAGACAAGTTTTTCTATGTTTTTGACTCCGCGTGAAATTGACAAGCTTCACATTTTCTTAACTGCCGAGCTTGCAAGGCGAAGAAAGTCGCGCGGACTGAAATTAAATCACCCGGAGGCAGTTGCAATAATAACAGATCATATTGTAGAGGGGGCAAGGGACGGCAAGTCAGTATCAGAGCTGATGAGCTCAGGTAGAAGTGTATTGACTAAAAACGACGTCCTTCCCGGAGTTCCCGAACTAATTCATACTGTACAAGTAGAGGCTACATTTAATGACGGCACAAAGCTGGTCACAATCCATGATCCCATAGTGTGAGAATAATGATACCAGGAGAATATTTCATATCTGACAAGCCGGTTCTGGCAAACCAAAACCGAAAAACGCTGACAGTTCTAGTCAAAAATACTGGCGATAGGCCGATTCAGGTGGGCTCGCATACTCACTTTTTTGAATCAAACAAGGCCTTGGAATTTGCACGCGTTGATTCTTATGGATTTCACCTAAACATTGCAGCTGGAACATCGGTTCGATTTGAGCCAGGTGAGGAAAAAAAAGTCCAGCTAGTAGAGTATGGCGGGAAAAAAATTGTCTTTGGGTTTAGCGGGCTGGTAAATGGTTCACTAGCTGAGAAAAAATCTGAGGCAATAGAGAGGGCAAAAAAAGAGGGATTCAGGGGGGCATGACTTTGGAAATTTCGCGCAAAAAATACGTCGACTTGTTTGGTCCCACTACAGGAGATAAGGTAAGACTAGGAGATACAGATATCATAATTGAAATTCAAAAAGATCTTTTAGGCTATGGAGATGAGTCAGTCTTTGGCGGAGGAAAAAGTATTCGCGACGGACTGGCACAGGCATCTGGGGTTCTCAGGGAATCATCAGTTGATACTGTAATAACCAATGTCATCATAATGGACCCAGTCCTTGGAATAATCAAGGCAGACATTGGAATCAAGGACGGCAAAATAGCAAAGATTGGCAGGTCAGGCAATCCAAATATCATGGATGGTGTAGATATTGTGATTTCATCAAATACAGAAATTATTTCAGGTGAGCACCTAATTGCAACGCCTGGTGCAGTAGATACCCACATTCACTTTATTGCACCACAGCAGGTGATTGATGCGATTTGCGGCGGAACTACCACAATGATTGGCGGTGGAACAGGACCTGCTGATGGAACCAATGCCACTACATGCACTCCTGGAAAATGGCACATTCACAAAATGATAGAGGCAGTTGACGAGTTTCCAATGAATTTCGGATTCCTAGGAAAGGGAAATGATTCCCAAGAAATGGCATTAATTGATCAGATCAAAGAGGGCGCCTGCGGATTAAAGCTGCACGAAGACTGGGGCACAACTCCTGCCACCATAGATTGTGCCCTTCGAGTTGCAGATAAAACCGATACCCAGGTTGCAATTCACACAGATACTCTAAATGAATGCGGCTATGTCGATGACACCATTGCAGCAATTGCCGGCAGGACAATTCATACTTATCACACCGAGGGAGCAGGTGGTGGCCATGCCCCAGATATTATGAAAATTGCAAGTGAGTCTAACATTTTACCCTCATCTACAAATCCAACTAGGCCTTTTACCGTCAATACGCTAGAGGAGCATCTCGATATGATGATGGTCTGCCACCATCTAAATTCCGCAATTCCAGAGGATGTCTCTTTTGCAGAATCTAGAATTCGCGCAGAAACAATTGCGGCAGAGGATGTTTTGCATGATATTGGCGCTCTAAGCATGATGTCTTCAGATAGCCAGGCAATGGGCAGAATTGGCGAGGTAACTACAAGAACATGGCAATGTGCAGACAAGATGAAAAAAACTCTGGGAAGGCACAAGGATGAAAAATCAGAAAATGATAATTTCAGGGCGCTGCGATATCTTGCAAAAATCACAATAAATCCAGCAATTACTCACGGGATTGCATCATATGTGGGGACTCTAGAACCAGGAAAAATTGCAGATATTATTTTGTGGTCGCCGCAGTTTTTTGGAGCCAAGCCAAAGATGATAATCAAGGGAGGAATGATTGCATATTCTCTGATGGGTGATACTAATGCATCAATTCCAACTACAGAGCCAGTGTATTACAAGCCAATGTTTGGTGCACTGGGTAGGGCAAGAAATGCGACCTCTTTCATCTTTACATCAAAGCTTGCGCTAGAAAACGGACTAGAGGAAAAGCTCAGCACAGAAAAAAAATTCCTTCCAGTTTCTAATTGCAGAAAAATCGGCAAAAAAGACATGATACTAAATGACGCAACTCCTAAAATCGAAATTGATCCGGAAACTTATCTAGTCAAAATAGACGGCAAGCAGGCAACTAGCAGTCCTTCAAAGGAGCTGCCTCTAGCAAGACTGTACAATTTGTTTTAGAATTATTTTAGCTGATTCACAAGAAGGCGCTTGTTCTTAATTGTGCGCCTAATTAGCATAAATCCAATTGCCGTAGTAGTAGAGCCAAACAACAAGTTCATCAGGTTAAGCTCTCCGTTGCTGCTAAACATTGTGAAAATCATTCCAAGAACCATCATTACAATTCCTAGGCCGCCAATTACAAATAATGACGGTGGAATCTTTCCGTGTTTAACACCTGATTCAGTCTCTTTAATTCCGCCAGATGCAATTACCTCATCACATACATCGCAAAAGTGTTTTTGCGTTTTTGCATGAAATCTTGACTTAAGAAACAAAAACTGGCCGCTGCATAAATCACAATTCTTGTAAGGGAGTGTAAGCTTGCCATGGTCATCAAAGTCCTTGCCCACTATCATCATGCATTCATGACAGTAAAATCCGGGGATTCGCCACATTTTCTTGAACTTGTATTTTTTAAAACCAAGTGTCTTGCCGCAGCCGTTGCATGAGGTCATAATATAATCAACTCAATACTAGTTAAAAAAAATTCTCGAGCATGTTGGCAGGTCTCACAACTGCTGGCTCTAGTCGTGGCTCTATACACCCTTTGTGCCAGAATGCTCGTCACTGACAACAGCTTGTCTTCTAATTATTCGACCAATACCGTGTCTTCCCTCGATGATGGGCAAGCCGACAATTAGGAATGTTGCACCGCTAACCCAGCATACTGCAGTCATTGCCCATATTGTAAAGGCCTGGACATTGAACACAACGCCTGCTGCAATTAGCGGCATTGGCCATGCTACAATTAGTATTAGTGTCATGATTCCTCCGCCTCTGACACTAAACTTGAATGCCTTTCTTAGCGAAGCCTCGTCTTCTGTTGCAATGCTTTCAGCTTTCATGTCAACAAGTGTAATCTTGCGTCTTATCTCATTCCAGTCATAGTCTTTTCTATTTCCAATGCTTCCGGCAATACAGATTAATCCGCCGGCAATAATTCCTGCTACATTACCATAGAGCATTGGATAGTTACCGCCCAGACTGGCTAGTGATAACTCGCCACTCATCGAGAGGGCAGTTCCACACCATGCAATAAGCGCTATTACAAGGCCGGCAATTGATCCAATAACTGCTGCCATGCCGCTAGTCTTTTTCCATGTTATGGTTAGTGCAATTGGAATTACAGCAGAGCCTATCAATACGCCCATTGCCAGATAGACAAATCCTAGACTTAGTCCAAGTCCTAGTAATATGACAGCTAGGCCACCCATGCCAAGCCCAAACCCGACAATAACACTGCGAGATACTTTGAGCAGTTGTTTGCCAGTAGCATTTGGATTTCGATAAGTCCTATACACATCATATGTGATTAATGATGATACTGCAATTAGTTCTGCAGAGCCTGCAGATGTTACTGCCATGAAGAGCATTGTTAGAACCATTATTGCACCTACCTCGCCCATCAGTGTCGATGCAGCTGCAGGAACTACCAATCCAAGCTGGACCTGTTCTGGTGTTAGTACTACACCTAGTGCCACAGCAGTCAGTCCCATTGTAGTTGCAAGGGTAAATGGAATTGCAAACCACGACATGCCTCCGACTAGAAAGCCCTTAACAGTCGAACTTGGCTTTGCAGCTATAGCCCTCTGCCAGTAAGCCTGGTCGACAAAGACTGTGCCAAAGTTTCCTACAATGTTAATTATTCCAAAGATCAGTCCGCCCATTGATGCCATGGTCAGGTATGCGCCCATTGCGTTTCCTTCAACTGGACGTAGCTCTGCTGCCTTGGCTAGTTTTTCATACATGCCTTCAAATCCTCCAGTTACTGGCGAGATGAAATAGACAATAGATACGAATGTCAGTATAACTACGAAAATTATGATAGTGTGCATGTAATCTGCAACAAATGTTGCCTTAAGTCCTCCGACTAGGGTGTAAATCATCACACCGATTGGAATTAGAAATGCAGCAATTGAAATGTTCATGCCAGTCAGTCCGTTAACGACTGCAGCACCGCCAAGGAGCAGCATTGCAGTAACTATCATGTTAGTCATTAGTGCAAATACAAGAAATACTCGGTGCGCCCCGTCTCCAAATCTAGCGCGAATAATTTCAAGAAAAGTGTGAGCATTTGGCGCTTTGCGCTTTAACTCGATTGCCAGGATTCCAAAGAGAAGAACTTGAATTGATGCTCCAGCAGCATACCAGAAAGGTCCGGAAATTCCGTACTGGAACGCAACAGTAGATGACTGCAATAGTGTTGCAGCCCAAGTCCATGCAGAAACGATTGCAGCTGCAGTCAGTCCAGTTCCTATAGTTCTACCAGCAGTGTTGAAAAACTCTGATGTTTGGGTATGTCCCAAGAATTTCTCTTCGAGTTTGATTTCAAGAGAAATGACAACGGCGAAAACTGCGCCCAGTCCAACTACGATAAACCAGCCAATTGATTCCGGCAAGACCTCGCCGATTTTAAATCCCTCAGAGATAGAGCCCGCTGCAAATGCCGATGGTGCAATCAAAAATACCATTACTGCGACTACAGATAATGTTGCAATCAGTAATTTTGCACTCATCGAAGATTCAAGAAAGTCAAAAGATATAACATTTTGAAGGACTCAAAATCAATATAACACGATTTTGCCGACGTCGGCAGAATTTATCCTAGTCCAATAAAACGACGGGTTTTGATGTTAGGCCAAGCAGCGAATACGGCACATGGCCCATAAATTCCGCATTACCCAGTCCCTTTTTGCCAATTACTATGGTGTCAACGTGCAGCAACTTGGCAAGCTCGGCAATTTTTTTTGCCGGGTCTCCTAGGCGTATTATTCGCTCATGGTGTCGGATCCTAGCAGGAACTACAATACTTTGGATCATTATTTTGCCCTGTTCCTGGATTTTAGACACAGTTTCCTCGTCAATATTCTCAGAGTCATCTCCCCATTCGATTATGTGGGCAATGAAGACTTTGACATTAGACATGTCCTTTAGTGTGTAATTGACATAGTTCAGACACCTAACGGATGTCGCAGAGCCGTCAATTGCAATTAGGATTTTTTGCGCAAATTCGTCATTTGTGGGATTTGGAACAGACTCCATTTCGTATTTTTGAGAACCAGTTGATCTTCGCATTACCTCCTGAACGCTATGCCTTGACTGGAACAAGGGAACAAACCAAACAAGGGATGCTGCAATTAAAACATAGCAAATCACAGAGAAAATCCAAATAGAGAAAAATTGCTCGCTAAAGACATATCCTGATAAAAAAAGTGGAACGGGAATTACAACTAGTATGATTAATGAAATTAAAATTCCATATATGACTGCAGAGCGAGAGGATTTTCTCAGGGTTGCATCATTTGTCTCTTGTTCTATTCTGTTTCGGATTTTCTCATCATAGACTATGATTTTGTGCCTTAGCTGCTCAAAGTTAAATCTCTCTGGCCTAGCAATGCTGCCGGCTAGAACAATTGCCAGACTGGATAGAATGGATGATGCATTTCCTACAAGAAGTGATACAGTATTAGATGTGCTAGATATGCTTAGCTGTCCGCCGACACTAAACGACGTGGCAAGCCATGAAAAAATTCCAATTCCTAGTCCCAGTGTTGCACCAAGTGTTGCAGCTTTACGGTTTGTCTTTTTCCATAAAATTGCCAGAGATATTGGCGCTACTGCTGAGCCAATGAAAATTCCCATTGCAAGATAAAGATACTGCAGACTAATTCCAGATACAAACAAGACAGAGGATAATAATCCCATGGCAAGGCCAAATCCCAGAATTGCCATTCTAGAGATACGCATCAGTTCTCTGCCAGATGATGAAGGTTTGATGTAAGTTCGATACACATCATATGTTGCAAGTGAGGATACCGAAGTCAGCTGTGCAGCACCAGCTGCAGTAACAGCAGTAAATAAAACAGAGACCATTACTATGGCTCCAATGTCTCCAAATAGTCTTGATGCAGTAATCGGTGCAACTAGGCCTGATTCAATCTGTTGTGGTGAAAAATCTATGTTCAGCGCAACTGCAGAAAGTCCTAGTGTGGTTGCCAGTGCAAACGGAATTGCAAACCATGCAAGTCCGCCTATTACAAATCCCGGTACTACGGATTTTGGCTTGGAGGCTATGGCCCTTTGCCAGTATGACTGGTCCACAAAGACAGTTCCAAAATTTCCAATGATGTTGATAATTCCAAATGCCAGTGCGCCCAGTGATGCAATGGTAAGATACGACCCCATGGAATTGCCCGGAATTGGTGCAAGTGTAGATGCGGCATTCAGTTTTTCATACATTCCGGTAATTCCGTCAATTTCAGAGCTTCCAAAATACACAATTCCAGTAAAGACGAGAATTATTCCAAAGATAAATGCCGTATTGAGATATTCTGCATAAAATGTCGCCTTTAGTCCGCCAAACAAAGTGTAGATTATGACTCCAACTGGAATCAGAAACGATGCAACAAAGACATCAATTCCTGTAAGGGCCTGAATTACTGCAGCACCGCCAAGAATTAGCATCGAGGTAACTATGGTATTTGTCATGAATGCAAATCCAAGAAAGATCTTATGCGGGGTCTTGCCAAATCTTGCATTAATTAATTCAGGAAATGTATGAGTCATAGGGGCTTTGCGTTTTAGCTCTATTGCTAGCATTCCAAATAATATGACTTGAATTGATGCTCCAGCTGCATACCAGAAAGGTCCAGAAATTCCGTACTGGTAGGCAACGGTAGATGACTGTAATAGGGTTGCAGCCCAAGTCCATGCAGAGACTACAGATGTTATGAGCAGACCTGTCTTGATAGTTCTGCCGGCAGTAGAGAACCACTCAAAAGTCTTTTTTGTTCCTAGCCACCTCGTCTCTATTCTAACTACAATTAGCACAATTAGGGCAAGTAGCAAACCAATCCCTAGCAAAATAGCATATCCTGCAGGCTCACCTAGTATGTACACTAGGATGATTTGTGAGTATTATACAAAAAGCGTTCTATTTTCTCTTTAATAATGATGAAAAAATTTAGATATTTAGAATACAATTACGGGGTAATGGAAATAGACGCAATTGATGAGCTTATCATATCTGCACTGACATCGGATGCAAGGCAGGATGCTGCACAAATTGTAGATTTTATCCGCGGCTTTAACCATAAGATTACTAATTTTGAGGTTGAATTCAGAATTGACAAGCTAATCCAGAACAAGGTAATTACAAATTATACCATCACAGTGGATCCCAAAAAGATCCCATCCAGAGTAATTAGAACCACATTGATGACATTCAAGATTTCCCAGTCACTGCCAAAAAGAATAGAGAGTCTAAAAAAATATCTCAATGATGCGCCTTTCGTGATTTTTTCTGGTAGCACCAAGGGTGGTCTTGACTGGATAACTGTCAGGGCGTTTCCTTCAGAGCAGCTAGCAGATCAGGAAACTGACATTTACCGAAACTTGTTTGGTGATATTATTCAGACTTATCAGGTATACGACTTTGTTCCAACAAAATCAATTTCACTGCACGCATTATCATATACAAAAAAAGAGCACGAGAATTTTCTCAAAGAATGGATGCCACCTTTTCTATAATCTAGAAGAGCGCAGTTTTTCTTTTTGAACTTTGAGTGAAGAGTCTATCATTTCATGGATTTTATAGCGAGCATCCATCAAATATGATACCATCTGATTGCGGCTTTTATCATCTTGGATTTTTTTGGCCTCGTCAATTAGAGAATCCATTTTAGTTAGTGTAATTTTGAGAATAAGTGTCGATTTTCTTGCCAGCTTCCACGGCTTTATTTTATTATCAAGTGTTTTAGGATTTTTTTTCTCTGAGCGAATTTTTCTCATTTGTTTTACTGTGAGTTGTTCTTTTAGCATTCTATCTAGCAGTACGGGCTGCTCTTGTGTGCTAAATCCCAATAATTCCATTCCTTGGCTGGCAGAAATGCTCTTGTGAATTATTTGTTGTCTTGCTAGAGAGTCCAGCCTGAGTAGTTGCATTCTGTGCGAAATGTATTCGCTACTTTTGTTGATTTTCTGGGCAAGCTCGGCAATTCCTCCCCAGCCAAATTCTTCTACATATTTTTTAAACGCCTCTGCTTCTTCGATTGGGTTTAGTGCCTTTCTCTGAATGTTCTCTGAAATCTGGATTTCGTATGCTTGCTTGTCAGAAATATCGCTGATTTTGCACTGGATAAATCGCCAGCGAAGCGTCTTGCATGCTTCAAATCTTCGATATCCTGCCACAAGCTCAAAGCCGTGCTGGATTGGTCTAATTAGAATCGGCTGCAATAATCCGTGTTCATTGATGCTCTTTGTCAGGGATTTAAAATCAGGATCGTTTTTGTCTATCTTCTGCCTTACCTCAAATGGGGATGGTCTAATCATTCTCATTTCGATTGGTTCAATTAGGCTCGAATCAAATGAATCCAATAAATTAGAATACTATCCAAAGTACTTGAGGTTATTGCTTTTGGCATAAAACCTATTTCTGAGAAATTTTGTCCGTATTTATTTAAAAAGATATTTTTTATGTTTACAACTTTTGAATGCAAACACAAGTTCAATACGATATTATTTGAAATTTGCATTATTCTGGAGACTACACTTTTAGCGATTTTAACAAGATTTTATTATTATCTGCTATTTTCACAGTAATTCCTGCAGAGCCAAATACTTCATGACATACATCGCAAAAGTGTTTTTGTATTTTTGCACGAAATCTTGACTTGAAAAACAAAATTGGCGCTACGTAAATCACATGTCTTGTAAGGCAGTCGAGATATGTGAAAAGTAACTAAAATCCAGACTCATTTAATACCAGGCCAAGCAGTGCGGCGCGCGTAAATTTCCCATATTCTGCCTGCTTGAAGTATTTTGCCCTTGTTGTGGAATCGACATCTGTGGAAATCTCATCTACTCGCGGTAGTGGATGCAAAATGATTGCGTTTTCTTTCATATTGTTTACAACATCTAGGCCAATTTTGTAGCTGCCACGTACTTTTTGGTATTCCTCCTCGTCTGGAAATCGCTCCTTTTGTATTCTGGTGACATAGATGACGTCAAGCTCGTCTATGAACTCGTCCAGATTTGTGGATTCCTTGAGTGAGACCTTTTTTTGTATTTCATAGATAGAGTCTGATCTTATCTTCAGCGATTCTGGCGATATCAATCTAATATCCACATCATAGTTTGATAAAGCGTACAAAAGTGAATAGACAGTCCTTCCGTACTTTAGGTCTCCTACTATACCGATTTTTAGGCCGTCAATTTTGTTTTTTTCCTTTTTTATTGTGTAGAGGTCCTGGATTGCCTGGGTTGGGTGCTCTTCAGTTCCACTTCCCGCATTGAGTACTGGCTTGTCAGAGATTTCAGATGCAAATCTACTAGAGCCATCAAGGGGATGACGCAGTGCCAAGACATCAGAGTAAATTGAGATCATCCTAATTGTATCTGCGAGGCTTTCGCCCTTTTTTGTAGAAGAAGAGGAGACATCTGCTATTCCAAGCGAGGTTCCGCCAATTAGTGCCATTGCTGCCTGAAAGCTTAGTCGGGTTCTTGTGCTTGGCTCAAAGAAGAGATATCCCAATGTCTTGCCACGGCCGACCTCGCGGCGCTGAGTTGGATCCATTTTTATGATTTTATCAGTTGCAGAAAATACTGCCTCGAATTTTGTCTTGTCAAAATCCCGTACAGATATGATGTCTTTGTGATAAAAATCGTTCATTACTTTCAATCATATATACTGGTTAGTATACAAAGTATTCTGATGCAGGAATCAAATCTCATTGTTCGCCGAATAAAGGACGGTACAGTTATTGATCATATTGAGGGAGGCAAGGGTCTCAAGGTGTTAGAGGCAATGGGCATCTCTGGGCAGGAAGGCGACGTCATAACGGTAGCACTCAATGTTCCAAGCGGAAAATATAGCAAAAAAGACATCATCAAAGTAGAAAATCGATACCTCCAAGACTCCGATACCAACAAGCTTGCAGTAATATCGCCCAAGGCAACAATCAACATAATCAAGGACTATAAGCTGGTAGAAAAGCGTCGGGTCACGCTGCCAAACAAAATTGAAAAGATATTTCGCTGCTCAAACCCAGACTGCATCACAAACAGCAAAGAAGACATTGAATCAGTTATGGAAGTAATCGACAAGACCGGCCTTGTGCTAAAATGCAAGTATTGCGCAAGAATTTTGGACGTAAACCAGCTGAAATATACGTAAAACAAAGAATTTTTTGGGTTTATTGTCCCAAGATAATGAACATCATGACAATTCCGTAGATTGCGATTGACTCGACCATTCCTACGAAGATGAACACTTTGGATTGAAGTCCTGGATTTTCACTGATAACTGCTAATCCAGCCGCGCCGACTTGGCCAAGACCAATGCCTGCACCAAATGCAGCAAAAGCAAATGCAATAGCTGCACTTAACAACTTTAAGTCGTTGCCAGATGATTGTGTTGTATTTTCGCCTTCAGCTGCAAATGCAACTCCAGTTAATCCTGAAATTGATATTGCCAATGTTGCAATGAACACATATCCTATTGGTTTCATTTTCATTATCGCTGCAATTCGCTCCATATTTAAATCATCACTCGATCTATCACTAAATTTTTGACAATGTTTTCTTTTTGAAAGAGGATAAGATCTCATTGATCGAAGAGACATCGTCTGAGCATTGCTTGTGCAGCTTGTCTACAGATTCCTTGACCAGTCTTTTGATTTCTTCGTTTGCCATTTTACTTCTTCTTCTCCATTGCTGCCTTGACTTTTTTTAGTCTTGCGAATTCTTCCCGTTCCCTTTCTTCAAGTGTGGACAAGATGAACTTGATTCGTAGCCTGTACTGCGGAATTATGACGTTTTCTAGTGCATTTAGGAGTTTTTGCGTCTTTTCTAGCGCCTTTGCAAGAGCAAAGATGGAATTCTCATATTCAGCCGCCTTGCAGATTTTTGGCAATAAAACCTTGATCTGCTTTGCTGCTCTGTCTATTGAAGAGTTAGTGTCTGCAAATCCATAAGGCATTGATTTTGTGTCTTTTTCTGTAACGTTTAATGTTGGGATTGTAACATCTACTACTCGCTTTACCTTGGTGTCCACTTCCATTACTGCCGGAGTAGATTGTGCTACAGAATCTACAGTTGCAGTGCCAAGCGACAAATAAGCATCGTTTACTGATTTGTAGACATCTTGTAGTGGCTCCCAGATTCCACCACGAGCCTTGTTAGCTTCTGTAATCATTTCTTCTATGTTTTTTAGCAAGACCTTTCTTTTATCGTCAAGAATTTTTTGCACCATTGATGCGACTTGGCTTGAACGCTTGTATTTGAGCAACTCAATTTTTGTTGCTGCAACATTTTGGCCAAACGACATTTAACTATCGTTCCTTGTAATATTGGTCGATAAACTTGTCTTTAACTTTGGTTAGCTCGTTCTTTGGTAATAATGACACTACTTTCCACTGGAGTCCTAGTGTTTCCTCAATGGTTCGATTCTCATCCACTTCCTGTGTGAGAAATTCTTTTTCAAATCCGTCACCTACTTCGAGATATTTGAGGTCCACACCTGTGAGACCTGCTTTTCCGACAATTCCTGCCAGTGCTCGGACTTCTTGTGCACGAGAATAAGCATCATAGTTTTGATTGGAAATTTCTTGGTGGTCCCCTCTTGTTCTGCCTTCACCGATTCCGTCCTTCATGATTCGTGACAGACTCATCAAAATGTTTACTGGCGGATAAACTCCTTGTCGGAACAAGTCACGGCCCAATACAATTTGTCCCTCTGTGATGTAGCCAGTAAGGTCTGGGATTGGATGAGTGATATCGTCTGATGGCATGGTCAAAATTGGCATCTGAGTTACACTACCCTTTTTGTCTCGCAGTCTTCCAGCTCTCTCATAGATTGTGGACAGATCAGTGTAAAGATATCCAGGATAACCTTTTCTTCCCGGCACTTCTTCTCTTGCTGCACTGATTTCTCTTAGTGCTTCTGCATAGTTTGTCATGTCTGTTAGAATTACTAGTACGTGCATTCCAAGGTCATATGCTAGGTATTCTGCTACTGTTAGTGCTACTCTTGGTGTGATGATTCTCTCAATTGCAGGATCATCTGCTAGATTCAAAAATAATACACTACGTTTGAGTGCACCAGATTCTTCGAGGCTTCGTCTGAAATATTCTGCCTCTGAATATTGGACGCCGATTGCTGCAAAGACTACTGCGAATTCATCGGATGTTCCAACCACTGCTGCTTGTCTTGCAATTTGTGCTGCCAAAATATTATGTGACATGCCAGAACCGGAAAAGATTGGAAGTTTTTGGCCTCTGACTAGTGTTAACATTCCGTCAATTACTGATACACCTGTTTGAATGAAATCTCGAGGATATTCTCTTTGTTCTGGGTTCATTGGTGCGCCGTTGATGTCAATGAATTTTTCTGCGATTGGGTCTGGCAGTTCGTCGATTGGTCTGCCTAGGCCGTCAAAGACTCTACCCAAGACCTGTTCAGATACTGGCATTTCCATAACTTTGCCAGCGAACTTTGCGCTGGTTCCAGAAACTGAAAGTCCTGTTGTTCCCTCAAATACTTGAACAATTGCTTTTTTGTTTCCTACTTCGAGTACTTTTCCTAGTCTTCTCTGTCCGTCTGTAGTCTGAATTTCAACTAGCTCATCGAAAGCAACACTTTCCACTCCATCAACAATTACTAATGGTCCTTTGATCTCTGCAATTTTTGAATACTGGACTCCACCTTGTGCGCTCATGCTGAGACCTTTACTCCAGAAATGTTCTTGAATTCAGATTCTATTGCACTGGACAGTGCATCCAGTTTTGCAAGTTCGTCTTCTTTTACTTCCATTCTTGCTTTGAGCAGTGTTGCAATTACTGGCATTGCTCTAATGTCTGCAAGTGATGCACCCTCCCTAAGTGCGGCTTGGCCTTTTCTGTAAAAGTCAACTATTAGTGTTAAGAGCTTGAATTGTTTTTGTGGACTGCAGTAGGTGTCTACATCATCAAAAGAGTTTTGCTGCAGAATTCCAATCTTCGCCATTCTTGCTACTTCGAGAATTAGTTTTTCCTCGTCTGGCAGTGCTTCAGGACCTAAGAGTCTGACAATTTCTTTTAGTGTATCTTCTCTTTGGAGGATTCCATATGCTTCACGTCTTAGCTCAAACCAGTCCTTTGATACATTATCTCCCCACCATTTTCCAATGTCTGCTAAATATCCAGAATAGCTGTTCATCCAGTTAATTGATGGATAGTGACGCGAGTATGCTAGTTTTGCATCTAGTGCCCAGAAAGTTTTGATGAATCTCATTGTATGTGTAGTGACAGGTTCTGTAAAGTCTCCACCAGATGGAGATACTGCACCAATCAGAGTAACAGAGCCGTCCCTGTCTGGGCTTCCTTGTGCTCGGACACGTCCTGCTCTTTCGTAAAATTCTGCTAATCTAGATGCTAGATATGATGGATAGCCTTCTTCTGCTGGCATTTCTTCGAGTCTTCCACTCATCTCTCTTAGCGCTTCTGCCCATCTTGATGTGGAATCTGCTACAAGGACAACGTCCTTGCCCATGTCTCGATAATATTCAGCAATTGTTACTCCGGTGTAGATGCTTGCCTCTCTTGCAGCCACTGGCATGTTACTGGTGTTTGCGACAAGGACAGTTCTGTCCATGAGTGGTTTTCCGGTTCTTGGGTCTTTGAGGTGTGGAAATTCAACAAGTACTTCGGTCATTTCGTTTCCTCGCTCTCCGCATCCTATATACACAACAACTTGAGAGTCTGCCCACTTTGCAATTTGGTGCAGTGTTACGGTTTTTCCAGTACCAAATGCTCCAGGAATTGAACCTGTTCCGCCCTTTGCAATTGGAAAGAACGTATCAATTACTCTTTGACCAGTCAGTAGTGGGATGGTTGGATCGTATCTTGATTTGTACGGTCTTGGCTTTCTTACTGGCCAGTAATGATACATCTTAATCGGTGTCTTGCCATTATCAGTAGTTGCAAGTTCTGTTTCTAAATCATAAGTGCCTTCGCTAACAATCTTTGTAATTTTGCCTCCAGCATGGTCTGGCGGAACCATTATACCATGTTCGATTAGGTCGGTTTCCTGCACAGAGCCAATTATACTTCCTGGCTGCACAGTGTCTCCTACTTTGACTTTTGGTGTAAACTTGTATTTTTTATTCATATCAACTGGGGTGGTGGTAATTCCTCTGCCAATAAAAGAGCCAGATTTTTCTGCTAGATCTTTTAGCGGCCTCTGGATTCCATCGTAGATTTGGCCAATGATACCTGGACCTAGCAAAACGCTAAGTGGATTACCAGTACCTACTACTGGTTCGCCCGGTTTTAGGCCGCTGGTTGATTCGTAAACTTGGATAAATGCTACATCTCCTGTAAGACGAATTACTTCGCCGATTAGTTTTGCATCGCCGACAGAAACTGTCTCGTACATTTTTGCATCAGACATGCCGTCTGCTTTTACTGCAGGACCACTAACCCAAACAATTCTACCCTTTGCTACCATTCCTTTTACCTTCCGAATTTTGATGCAATATCTTTCCTTATTAAAGGCTTCATGCGATCGATTCTCGAATCGATCGTGTTATCAAATTTAGTGAGACCGTCCTTTGTTTTCGCCAAGACTCCTCCGAGGCACTCGATTGTATTTTCGGACAGTGTTGCGCCGGAGAATTTGGCTAGTGTTGATTTTACAACGTCGCTGTCTTTCTTGCTTGTCTGAACAACAATGTTTGATGTTCCCAAAACATCAACAGATTCCTGTATTAATTTTGTAATTAATTTTGAATAAGATGCTCCATGGCTTGACTCTTTGATTTTTTCAATGGCCTTATGGAATACTTTTTGGACGGATTCTTCGACTAGGACAAGTTGTGCGTTTCTCGCACTGAGATCTGCGTTTCCGATGATTTGTTTTTCCAGTTTTTCCGCCTCTTTTTTGCCCTCTGCAAGGATGTTTTCATATTCTTGCTCCAAGACAGACTGGTTAGAATCTAGGGTGTGCTGTGCTTCTGAGAGTGATTTTTTGAGGCTGTTTACGATCTCATTTTCTGCCTCGGTTAGGACTTTGTCGATTGTTTTGTCTAAGTTTTGTCCAGAAGACATAGTAGGATTTTTCTATAAATTGGATTTTAATGTTTGTGATCTGCTTCCTTGGAAAGATTTTAAAAACGACTTTTGGGCAGATAATTGTCTTGGTAGTAGCCGATCTAATTTTAGGAAGTGTAATTTTGCCTAGATCCGAGTCGCCAAAAGCGGTTTCGCGGTTGGCCGAATTTGAGTGGTTTCACAAAATAGATTCTGAAAATGATGTGGTGACACCAGAAATAGACGACCTTTTGCTAAGAGCGCAGAAAATTTACCAGTCAGTTGATGATATTGTCAAGGAGCTGCAAGTTCCGCCAATTGTGGGAATTTTAGAGATCCTCTTCAAGGGAACGGTGATCAAAAAGAAGGAATACGAGCTGGATGATATCGAAAATCTCCTAAATGATTTGGAAAAGTCCAGCCCTAGTGTAATTGACTCTCCGAGGTCTCTCCTCGAGGAACATGCCGAGCTCACAAAATCTCTTACTGAATACAGCACATTAAAGGAGACGCTAGAGGTTCTCAGAAACCTAAATGTGGACTTATCAGGCCTGGGCACAATGAAGTACTTTAACACAAATCTCTTCATAATAGAATCATCAGACTATAACGAAATAGCAAAATCACTTGACGGAGTAACGCTATACAAGTATGATCTTGCAAGCAAGGACAAGGCGGGAGTCATTGTCATTTCAACAGTGCAAGACACCGACAAGGTTTTTAGAATATTTAGAAGTTTTAACACAAATCCATTTACAATTCCTGCGGCTTTCCCACAAGTTCCAAGCCATGCATATTCTTTGGCAGATTCAAAGATTAGAGAACTGGAAAAGAAAATTTCCGCATTAGACAAGCAAATTGCTACAGTCAAAGTAAAGAGTAGAAGAGACCTGCTCTCATTGCACGAAAAGGCAAGAATTGCAAAGGAAATTCTGGAAACCCTGCGCAAGCCAGCAGGAACAAAGAGGTTTGCCGCAATTCAGGGCTACATTCCAAGATCGATGGAAGGCAAATTCAAAGAAATCACCAAACAATGGATGTCAGTTATTGAGGAAATCAGGGATCCAAAGACAATCCAAGGTACGCCGACACTATTTCAGAATCCAAGATGGGTCAAGACCTTCGAGGTAATCACGCAGAGTCAGGGGATTCCAAAGAGAGGGGAGGTAGACCCAACACCGCTGATCTCGATTATGTGGCCAATATTCTACGGGATAATGTTCGCAGACGCAGGCCATGGTATTTTGCTCATGTTAATGGGATTATTATTCAAGATTAAAGGGCAGGGAGTCCTTTCCAGATGGGGTATGCTAATTGCAATCTCCGGTGCATCGTCTGCCATTGCCGGCGTAGGCGCAGGAGAGGCGTTTGGTTTCCATCTTGATCACCTAAGTCCATTTGAGGGACTGTTAGAAGAAGGCGGACCACTACATTCTGTGTCATGGCTGGTTGGAATTCTAAGCGTTGCAGAGCTGAACTTTGAGCAAGTCATCAACATACTCAAGGTTTCGATATTTCTTGGAATAATTCACTTAGTTCTGGCATTCATCTTGCACATTAGAAAACTCTACAAGTCAGGCAACAAGCTTACTGCATATTTGGAAGCAGTTCCTAACTTAACAATGTACGGTGGAATTGTAGTAATCATGATGTGCGCAATAGGCGCCAACTATGACGTCATGAACATGTATTCTCGCTCGCACACCGAAGTTGTCCCATGGGTTACAATTTTCCTAGGAGATTGGGCACAAGTTTGGATCATCACAAGAATTGCGGCAATCGTAGTCATAGGCTCTATTGGGGCAATGATGGTTGGCGGAATCTTGCATGCAAAACACCACCCAGAAGACGGTGGAAGTCCAGCTAACGTACTCATGGAAGTATTGCTTGGAAAGACAGTAGAATGTCTTGCACACACAATCAGTTATGCACGAATCGGAATCATGCTGCTTGTGCACGCAGCACTTTTACTTACTGTGAATAATTCATTCAATTCTATGGGAGGTTGGTCATCACCCGGAGCAATAGCACTAATTGTTGGCGGAAACTTGGGAATTATGATGATTGAAGGACTAATTGTGTACATCCAGTCCTTGAGATTGCACTTGTACGAATTCTTTACCAAGTGGTATGATGGAGGCGCTCAGCCATTCAAGCAAATTGTGCCAGAATTACTCTACAACCAGCTAATCTGGAAGAAAAAATAACTTACTCTACTGGCAATTCGGTTCTGTTTGACCATTCGCCCCAAGAGCCAAGATAAACTTTGATTTTCGTAAAACCGAGTTTTTTTAGAGCCAAAAATGAATTTGCTGCTCTATATGCACCCTGACAATACGTGATGATTTGCTCATCTTTTGGAATTTTGTATAGTTCTTCCAGCTGTTTTTCATTTTTTATTGTGCCATCTTCAGAGATGTTTGCAGAAAAATCAATATTGATTGCTCCAGGAATGTGGCCACGCCTTGCGCCACGAATAACATCACCCGTGAATTCTTCTTTGGTGCGCGCATCAATTAGTATAGACTGGCCAATGTTTTGCATTACATGTTCATAGTCTGCAATGATTTGCAGATTTGGCTTGCCATCAAAGTTTGATGGAGAAAATCCATTTGTTTTTGTTTCTAGTTCAAATCCGTCTGCTTGCCATTTTTTTATTCCACCATCAAGCATGAAGACATTTTGGTGTGAAAAATACATCAGCATCCAAACACCACGTGCTGCAAGCATTCCAGAGACATCATCATAGAATATTATTTTCTTTGAGAGGGTTACACCAACAAACGAAAAAAGTTTTTTTGTTTGCTCGTTGAAAATATGCATTCCCTGCGGTGTTGTGTCAAACCAGTGATACGCAAATAGGTCCAGATTCACTGCACCGGGAATATGTCCCTGTGAATATTCTTTGTAAGAACGTGCATCAATTAGAATCAGATTTTGGTTTTGTAATTCTTTTGCCAGATCTGCAGCCGATATTAACACAGCTCAGCTAAATCCAATATCCATTAAATCTATTTTGAAAACAAAAGGAAAAGAGAGGGTTTTTGAGTTTTTTACTCGTTTACGTATGCTCTTTCGCCGTGCTGGGCTAGATCTAATCCGATTTCTTCCTCTTTTGGAGTGACTCGAATTCCGCCTGGCCATACTGCATCCATTACTTTTAGGATGACAATAGTTACGCCAAACGCATAGCCTGCCGATATCAGAGCGCCCATTATGTTGATAGCTTGTTGCTCATAGCCTTCTGGTGTTCCAGTCCATGCGCCAATTCCAAAACCTGTATCCCAGATGTGTGGGCTTGCAAGGGTTCCGGTCAAAACTGCGCCTGTGAAACCACCCATTCCGTGTATTCCCCAAACGTCGAGTGCATCGTCCCATTTGCGAGAGTTCTTGAATGAAACACAACCATAACAAACAGTTCCTGCTGCAATACCAATGATCAATGCTGCCATTGGTCCAACAAAACCGGCTGCCGGTGTGATAGTGACTAGTCCTGCAACTGCACCTGATGCTGTACCGACAACACTTGGCTTACCCGTGTGGGCCCATGCCATTAACATCCATGTTAGTGCTGCCATACCTGTTGCGGTGTTTGTTACAACCCATGCTGATGTTGCAATTCCGTCTGCTGCTAGTCCAGAACCTCCGTTGAATCCAAACCAACCAAACCAGAGCATACCTGTTCCTAGGACAACCATTGGAATGTTGTGTGGTTCCATTGGAACCTTGCCATATCCAAGTCGTCTTCCCAAGACTAGGGCTCCAGCCAAAGCTGAGAATCCAGAGGTAATGTGAACTACAGTACCACCTGCATAGTCAAGTGCCACCGCCGGCGCCAAATCAGGATTCATGTCTAGCTTGCCTGCAAAGATGAAACCTCCGCCCCAAACCCAGTGTGCTACTGGATCATAGACAAAGGTTGCCCATAGCAGGATAAAGACAACGAATGCGCTGAACTTGATTCTGTCAATAATACCGCCTATGACTAGTGCTGGAGTGATGATTGCGAAAGTTGCTTGGAATATTGCAAAGAGTTGGTGCGGAATTGTTCCAGGCCAAATTGCGCTACATTTTACATCCGAGCTTACAACATATGGCGACCTCAGAGTATAGTAAACTTGGTCAGTACACGCTGCTGGTGAACCCAGAGGTGCAACGTGAGATACTTTGTTGAATCCAACATAATCTAGTGAACCCATGTATAGGTTTGAATCTTGGTTCACTGGACCAAACGCTAGAGAGTATCCCCACAACACCCATTGTACTGAGATTAGACCCATTACAACTAGTGTCATGCCTAGTACGTTTACCATGTTCTTTGATCTTGCCAGACCGCCGTAGAAGAATGCAACACCTGGGGTCATGAATAAGACCAATGATGTTGCAGTTAGTATCCAAGCGGTGTCGCCGTTGTCGATCATGCATGGGGCAAATGTTCCAGAGCCTGGTTCTGTTTCATACCAGCACTCTGCTGGGTTACCAGTATCAATACCGGTACCTCTGACTAGATAGCCATCCATGCCATCATCGATCTGTTGTGCATAAGCTGTCGACAGTACGCCTGTCGAAGTTGCGGCAACTGCTATCACAAGTAATAGAGCATACTTGTGATTCCTGTTCTTCATTGGTGGTTTGAAAGGTGAAAATTATTTAAGCGTAGAGAAGTTTTAGGCTCAAAAAATGTAAATTGTTAAATAGATTAATTTTATGATAATATCATAAAATCAAAGGATTATGTTATAAAGTATGGCTAAGATGGAACCAAAACTAGGGATATTTGAGACATTCAAGACAAAAAAAGGAGAACTTACTGGCGAGGCAACAAGACAGCGAGCAATCATAGCCATATTGGCAATAGAAAACAATCCGGCTCAAATGACGCGAACTGCCATAGCCCAAAGAATTGCAAAAGAAAACAATACAGTTTGGAAGAACATCTATTCCGGCATATTTCGCGACCTTGATGAAATTCTGATTCCGCTAAACATAGTGGAAGAGGTTGGGCGATTGCCACTGAGGCGCGGCCCAAAGGCATTGCAGGAAAAAGGAATTCCATTTTACCGACTTACGCAACGAGGAATGTTAATAGCAATTTCACTTGATGAGATAATAGGTCGTGAGAAGATCCTAGAGAAATTTTTTGTCCAGTCCAAAATAGATGGAGAGTTCAGCGATGAAATCCAGATACTGGCAAAATTTGCACCAAGATTTGTCTATTCCTTGTTTAGAAGCTATGTCAAGGCATTTTGTGACGGCAAGTTCTCGGATTTGTTTCCCTTTGAGAAAGTACGATTCATGGCAGTCTCTGATGAGGTAATTTTGATCCAAAAAGAGTTCCTAGAGTCATTTATGAACATGCCAAAGCAGCAAAAGGAAAAAACACTATCATTCCTCAAAGAAATTCACTGATCGGTAAAAAATTACAAAAAAACAGCTCCAAACATTAAAATCCATTACACAGGGGGCAAAAATATGGGCTTTAGTAAGTCTAAACGAGTTTATGCCACAGTAAAGTCATTTAGCCAGAGAGGCAAGCTACTATCAAAGGCAGAACTGCAGACTCTGGCAGAATCCAGAGATCTGGATGAGCTGATCACTAGAATAAAGAACACAAAATATGCAGACTCTGTATCCAAGGTAACAAAGTCATACACAGCAGCAAAAATAGAGTCTGCCCTCAGAAGCAAGCTGGCAGACATTCATTATTCGATTGCCAAGACTGCCGGCGACTCGGACATTTTAGATGTATACTACTTGAAATTCATAATTTCCAACCTCAAGATGATTCTCAAGGGAAAGGCGTTAGGTAAGACCCAAGAGGAAATAGAGCCATACCTGAACTTGCATGCAGAAGAGCTGATCAAGCAAAGGGATGTGGTGGTAAAGTCCCTAGTTGCCAAAGACCTCGAAGAAGCAGTAGCAAGCCTTGCAACGATCGAGTTTGGCGAGGAGACTGCGAGGGCAGTTGCAATTTACAATGACAAAAAGAACATTCAGGTGTTTGATGTGTTCTTGGATAAGATTTTGTACAAACAATTAGGCAAGGCAATTAAGAACTCGAAAGATAAGGATCTCATAAAGTTAGTCGGGATGGATATTGACTTTTACAATGTCATGAGCATACTTCGAGGCAAGTTCTGGAACATTGATGAAGAACAAATCAAGGACCTGATTGTAACACACACATCATCTGTGCCAAGAGATCTAATTGGAAAAATGATTTCAGCAGATTCTGTCAGGGGAGTAATGGACGAGCTTGCAGCTAGTAGATACCGGAACCTGATTCCCCAAACCGAAAACGAACTGGATGTAGTGTCTGAACTTGAGCACAACTTTGAGATGGCCATATTTCGTGCAGTGAACCGATCTTTTACAAAGATGTTCAAGTTTTCAACAATTGTCGGAATTACAAAGTTGACTGCATATGAGGTTAGAAATATTGCTGCAATTGCATTTGCCGTGGAGCAGAAAATAGACGCCCAGACAATAATGGCCCGCCTCATAACAGAGCAGGAAAAATAGTCTTTTTTCAAGACATATATTGAAAGAGGAGCCAAGCCTACCATTGATTCGACTGAACAAAAAAAAGCAAGACATTAGCATTGAAACCCAAGTCAATACAGTTTGGGTCAGTACATTTTTGGCACTGGCTTTGACAATTCCGGCTTTGGCGGTATTTTTGGGAATTTATTTTGGTACTGGAAATTTGGCAATAGGGGCAATAGTTGGGTTTGGCCTGCATTTTTTTACATTAGCATTCTCTGATAGAATATCCAAAAAACTCACTGGGATTCTAAGTTAGGTGATAATACCATGATGGGTGATAAAGACTACAAGCAGACTATCAATTCAGCACTTGATGTAATAGCAAAAGAATCAATACAGCAAATCTCAGAACCTGCCAATAAAAACGAGATATTTTTACACGAAGTTACACGCTGCATGAGAAGATCTTATTTTGATAGATTTGATGCAATGAAGACACTTGGAAAGGAGTTTGACCGAGTTCTAGGAGGATTGATTCGCAAGCTTCCCTATGGCGCCAAGCTTGGTGAATTTGCTATAGATGAGATTAGGCTCAAAGGACAAGCAGATATGATAGTAGATGACATTGTCATAATATTCAAGACAGTAAAAGAGTCACCGGAAAACCCAAGCGCATCTGATGTTTTGTATTTGAATGGTTGCATGTGGATTTTTGATAAAATTGAAGGCGTCATTGTATACATGACTGGTGATGGGATGGAGACCTCGTTTGCATTGTATCGAGAAAAGAAAATGTTTGAAGAAGTGATTCGACGAGTCCGTGTCTTTTCTAATTTGATTTCTGACAAAAAAGTTCCAATTCTGGAGCCGTCTACAGAATGTTCAAGCTGCCAATATTATGAGCGCTGTTACATCAAAAAGCGTGAAGGAAAACAGATAACAATTTCTGAATTGTTCGGTTCTAAAAATAAGTAAAAAAAGATCTATTGATCTTATTCTAGTGACTCTTTGTGTCCCTTGCCGCGCAGTGCGAATAACACAACTGCTAGAGCAATAAAGACGCCTACTACTGAGCCAAATGCTGCTAGACTTGCTTCTGCCATTTGCTTGGAATCTGAGCTCAAATCTTATATAATTTTGCCAAAAATTTTTTCATAAAGGCAAAATATCATAATTTTTGAATTTTATGATACTATTTGCCTTCCCTTTAGTTCTGCAATGGTAGAGTCGAGCTCGTCAAGCTCCTGGCTGAAGAGTTTATCATTTCTCGCAGGAGCAGTTTTTGTTATTTGGCTTCCATGCATTCTCCCTTTTGTTGGATGATTATTTTTTCAGGTTGGGAAATCTTTTGGCTTAGCTTTGGAGTGTTGCCTTTTACCGGTCAAGGTTTTTGCCAAATTTAGTAGAAATTCCGGAGCGTGTGCTGGATTATTTACAGAATACGATCTTAGATTAGCTTGATTGTTGCATAGTCATACTAAAGGTATGTTCTTCTAAAGTAAAATATCCTATGGAACAAACTCAAATGGAATAACGTTTTCGTGTCCCGAAGTCATTGAGCTTAGGTTAAAGTTGGCCTCGCCAATTATTTTCCATGACACAGAGTTGTTTTGCAGTGCAGACCAGAATTCAGGGTCGTTTCCTGTGTTCTTGATTATGATTGTCTCTCCGATTATCTGTGGTGCTGTATTAAGGATTGTGTAATAATTAGAGCCGAGTATTGCGCCTTCCGGCCTATCTCCAATTTGTGCAATTGTTACTCGCTTGTCTCCAGCATACAGATCAAACTTGATTACCTGGAGCATGACGGACTTGAAGTTCGGATTTGTTATTATAAAGTCGACTTCGATCTGTGCCTCTTCTTCTGTGACCGACAATACCTCTAGCTTGGCGAGCTCAACCTGGATTGGCTGAACGGTGATCGGGTCTGGAGATAGTGTTCCTAGGCCTCCCTTTGTGACATCATTGAAAATTTGCGAGCCGGAAAATGCAACTATTCCTAGTGCGCCTGCCAGAACACCAACAATTATTCCAAGCAAAACTTTTGAATTCAACGATTTGATTTGAAGAAAATCCTGTCATAAATGTTAGCAATTAAATTCTCAATGCTGTACCAATACACAATGCAGTATTTCCAAGCAGTAAGAATTGGAAAAGAGCGCGCTAGCAAATCCCAGATGATCCTCTTTAATTTGGGAGGATTTGCGATGCTTACACTCACCACAAAGAAACAGGATGGAGTCTTTGTGCCTGTGGGCGAACAGAACTATACTGCGATAATACAGACTTCCGACGGATATGTCACAATTCTAGTTGATGAAGACGGATACACAAAGGCTCAGTCAAAGCCATTACAAAAAGAAGAGGCATTGAATATTTTCAAAAAGGCGCGAGAATATGGAATTGAGGAATATTCAGGAAGTACTGTTGAGATTTGGACAGAGAGGTATAACGCAGTCCAAAAAGAACTATAGTGCGATTTCTGTGCCGACTGCTTGGCCACGGATTGCCTTTTCTATAGTTGGAATTTCGGCTTTGATTACGCGCGTCTTGATTTTAGAGCGCTCTATTACCTTGAGGGCGACAATATCCATTAGGTCATAACCACCTGCAATGGAGTCCTCCTTTACTAAAAGACTACGAAGGGATTTCAGCTCAATTTTTTTGAATTTTTTTGCCTTGGGGTTTTTGTTTGGATCGGAATCGTAAATTCCGTCAACATCTGTTGCGTTGAGAAACTCTGATGCTTGGATTTTTTCTGCTATTAGGGCGGCAGTTCCATTTGTGCTTTGTCCTGGATGAAGACCGCCTGCCACAACAATTAAGCCTGAATCAACTGCATGTCTTGTTTCCGCAAGTGTTGTTGGTGGATGTGGGTATGCCTTGCCACCAAGGGCATAGATGAGCAGTTTAGCGTTTAGCCTTGATACCTCAATTCCCAGCTCGTCCAGTGTGGATTCGTCTGCGCCAGAAGATCTTGCATGTAAAATGTAATGTCGCGCAATTTTACCTCCACCAGCAATTACTATGGGTTGACAAACTTTGCTCATTTTTACTAGAAACGTTGCGTAATCCTTGAGTAGCTTTTCGTTATTGTCCATGCCAAAGATTCTGCCGGATAATTTTAGGACGATTCTTTTTTTCATTGTATCAATTAAGGATCGATTTTGCTGCCATTTCAACTTTTTTTCTGTTGGATTGTGACGTATAGACCCGCAAAATATTCATAGATTCGGTCATCGACGACACTACTGGGATTTTGGAAAATGGGATTTCTATTGGTTTTTTGGGAGTGATTAGAGTTATTGATTTTGTTTTTTCCTTGGCAGGAGTGAGGGGTAGTGAGGATGTGCCAGAGGTATCGACAAAGATTTCATCTAGGCCTAACTTTGATTTTTTTGCTATTTGCACCCTAATTTGCTCAGAGTTATGGGATTTTTTTGTCATGATTTTTTCGTATACGCACTTGAGCAACCTTCTGTTCTGGTAATCCGAGGCAAATTTCTTTGCCCGCCTCTGCTCTTTGTTATCACCAAGTGAGAGAATTTTGGATATTACGAATTCGTCTGTGAGCTGTGTGTAAATGTTCAAGTCCAAGTCGGTAAAATTGCAATATTCATCGGCTAACCTGATTGACTCTAACATCATTACCTCGGCTGAGCGGACTGTTTTGTGGAAATAGACTGCCTTGAACATTTGATATCTGGACAAAATCATAGACTCAAAAGAGTACAGTGCGGATTTTGCCAGTGCTAGCTTGGTTTTGTAGACATCCATAGACTGGATTATTCTTTTGTGATCGATTTTTGCGTGCTCGGCTCCTGTGAAATATCCGTCTCGCTGCAAATAATCCATCATGTCTGCAGAAAGTGAACCAGAGATAATTTCATTTACAAATCGGTATTTTGGATAACCAAATGCGAGTTTAGTTATTTTCTTTTTGTCATAGTTTGCTTTGGATAAAATGTCACCAATTTCTGAACCTTGGATGATTTTTTTGCCGATTTCTTCATGTGAAATTTTCTTTTTTATTTCTAATACTTCTTCAAATAGATGCGAGAATGGACCATGGCCTACATCATGGAGCAGTGCAGCTAGACGAATTTCTGCGATTTGATCTGATTTTAGAAATCCTTTCTCTTTGAGTGCAGTAGCGGCTTGGCCTGCAATGTGCATTACACCAAGCGAGTGCTCGAATCTGGAATGTTGTGCTGATGGGTATGTGAGGTGCGCACCTGAGAGCTGTCGTATTCTTCGCAGCCTTTGGAATATTGGTGAGTCGATGATTTTGAGCTCAGTCTCATAAACTCTGATGAAATCGTGAATTGGATCTACTATGTCGAGGAATTGCTTCATAGTTTTGCTAGCTTTTTTGATAGTATTTTCATGATGTCAGCATGGACTTGGTTCTTTGGTTGTGAGGCATTAACTATGCTCCAGTGGTATTTTTTTGCCAGTTTTCGGTATGTATATGAGATTGTTTTGAGAAACTGAGCATTTTTTTCAAACTTGTCGCGATTTGCTTTCTTACGGGAAAATGATTCTTTTTGCGATACATCCAGTACTATCACCAAGTCTGCCTTTGGCAGGCCTTCGTCTAGTCCTTCTAGCCAAGACAGCGACATATGGTTTGTCACGCCATATACCAGGTTTGACTGGTAGTATCTGTTCATGATAAGAACTGAGTTTTGTGACTGGGCAGTCTTGATTTGATCAAGCTTTTCCCATCTATTTGCGGCCAAAAGACAATGGATTACTTGGGGTGGGAATTTTCTTTTCCCATGCAGAAATCCGTTGATTTCTTTTCCTAGTGGCGTGGTATAATCTGGAAAGCTAAAAGTCTTTGTTTTGATTTTACTTTTTTTGAGGGCTTGGGCCAAAAGCTCCGTCTGGGTTTTTTTTCCTGCCTGATCGCTTCCCTCAATTGCAATAATCATAACGTATTGGGATTTGTTGTAGTAATTAAAAATCTATCATAAAAATAAATAAAAGACCAGTTTACTGGTATGGTTTTTTGTTTTCTACCATGATTTATTCGTATGAAGTATTTACTATCTCATATCCACCGCATGTGAAGGTATATTGTTCTAGTACTGCAAATGCATCTTTGCCAGTGAAACTTTCTGCGTTGTCAAAGTCTTTAGTTACTTAATAATTTGTGATAAACCATCTGTCATGCACATTTTAGATTAGAGTTTATTGTCCTTGTACTAGAACCACAATAACACTAAACTCCCATTGAGAATTCCAGGATTAGCTCTGTTTGTTCGTTCTAGTGTAATCTCTAATGTTTTGTGCAAATATTGTGTATCGCCAATCACTTTTTACAAATAATTTCTGGCAATGTGTCTCTTCCTTGTTACCAAATCCAGAGATTCGAAAGAACAGTTGAAAGTCATGAGTCATCGTGGCATCATTGAAAGCGAATGTATCTACTGTGTAGGAGTCTTCTGCAGATGGATACATCTCGTTTCCTTTCGGTGCATCAGCTACTGTGATTTTATCTATCTTCGATATCCTACAACCAGTAAGATTGACGCTATTGCAAGTGCAAAAATTACAGTTATTGCGGTTAATTTGCTGTTAATTGGATCAGAATCCACTCAATTTAATAATAAACCGACCAAAGAATTCGACAAAGTATTACAAAAGTAGATTTCAGATTTGTGTTTTATTAGATATGTTATCGCATCATAATATACAAACGTAGAATGATTGAGCAGATTAAATATTGACTAGAGAAAATTTTTAACATGAATAAGATCTATGCCATAATTCCGATTGTTTTGGCAATAGGTGCAGGTATTGGATATGGGGTCTTTGCAAGTATAGGAAATGCTCAAAGTGTGGAAACTATGCCAACACAAACCAAAGTTGTCACACTTGCAATCCAACCCACAGCACAAGCAAGCGATATAGAATCACAAGCAAAAGATCTTGAATTATTCTTAGAACAAAAGACAGGCTATGATGTACAGATTTACGTTCCAACATCATACGCAGGAGTCGTTGAGGCTTTGCGATTTGGAAAAGCAGACATAGCGTTTATGAGCGCATGGCCATCATATCTAGCAGTTCAAAAGGCAGGCGCAACATTAGAGCTTGCCGAAGTAAGAGAAGTTGTCATAGATAACACACTAACAGCAGAGACATACTACTATTCTTATTGGGTTGTACCAAAGGATTCACCATATAATACACTTGAAGACTTGAGAGGAAAAAGTGCTGCATTTCCCAGCCCACTCTCCACATCAGGTTATGTTACTCCAATGAAAACATTAGTTGAGATGGGTCTTGTAACAGCTGAAGAAGGAAGAGAAATCGATCCAAAATCATACTTTTCAGATGTTATCTTCGCAGGTGGATACGGCCAAGCATGGGAGGCACTCAAAAACAATCGAGTCGATGTGAGCATAATCGCAGGCGATGTAAATGAAAAGCTATACCGCGAAGTACAAGACGGCACAAAGGTAATTCACGAGCAGGGCCCCATACCATCACATGGTGTTGTTTTCAGCAAAGAAATGGACTCCGAAGCAAAAGCAAAGATGAAGTCAGCATTGCTTGAGATTGGAGAGGATGAGATCACTAAACAGATCATGAGGAAGCTTGTTTCTGCGATTTTTGTGAAATTTGAGGAAACCACTTCTGACGAGCATCTTGGTAATCTACAAAGCGCACTAGAAATGACAGGTTTGAAATATACAGAGAAAATGTGAGAAAATCATGGACGCCATCAGTCTGAGCTCGATTCGACTGACCATAAATGAAAAAAAAATACTAGACAACCTAACCGTGAGCATTCCGCAGGGAAATGCAGTTACAATAATGGGCCCAAATGGGGCTGGCAAGACAACATTATTGCGCGTTGCTTCCGGTCTTGTACGACCTACTTCGGGTGAGATTCATCTATTTGGAAAAAAATTTGACAAAAATCAAAGGTTGCTTGGATATATTCCCCAAAACTTGGGATTGGTAGGCGAGCTTGATGTATTTACAAATGTAATGATGGGTGCACTTCGAAGAATGCCCAGGTGGCGGGCAATTACTGGCACATACACAAAGGACACAATTTCAGAGGCATATTCACTCATGTATGACCTAAAGATTTCCCACCTAAAGGACACCAAGGTCAAAAAGTTGAGTGGTGGCGAAAAACAACGAGTCGCAATTGCAAGAACATTGATACAAAAACCATCAATAATTCTGGCAGACGAAATGACTGCAAGTCTTGATTTTAAGGCAGCAGTCACAGTAATGGACATTTTTACAGAGATCAAAGAGAAAATGGGCATTACACTGTTAATGACGCATCATAATCCGGAAATCGCAAAAATGTACAGCGACAACGTTTTGATTTTGATAAATGGGAAAATTGAAAAAAATATCCCCTCAAAAGAAATCACAAAAGAAACGGCGGAGCATCTCTATGAAACCTAGTCGTTTTCAATATACATGGATAGCCATTGTCTTAATCATAATTGGAAGCTCGATTCATTTGGGCTTTAATCCACTTTCAATAATCAAGGACACTGGAAACTCTGTCGTAATAGTTGAGGAATTGTTGGAATTTGATTTTAGTGTCGGCGAGAAGGTGTTGTGGTCCCTAATTGAAACACTAGAGATGGCTTTGATCGGTTCCAGTATTGGGTTTGTACTCTCAATTCCGGCTGCACTACTTGCGGCAAGAAATATTTCCCCTTCCTATGTGAGTGCGGCATTTAGGGGTCTTTTGGGCATACTATGGTCGATACCACCCTTGTTGTGGGCAATTCTGCTTGTAGTAATAGTGGGCCTGGGCCCAACTGCGGGAATATTGGCAATATCACTATACATCATGGGCTTGAGCGGCAAGTACCTATATGAAATCTATGAATCACAAAATGTGTCGTCATATGATGCCATGCATGTAATTGGGGCAACAAGAATGCAAATTGCTAGATTCGTGACTATTCCAGAGGCGCTTCCACATATGGGAAACCAATACTTATTTTTGCTATCATACAGCGTGAGGGAGTCATCGATTCTTGGTCTGGTTGGCGCTGGCGGAATTGGATTTTACATAATACATCATCTGGAGAGCCTCAACTATGGAAAGGCTGCCCCATTCATTCTTGCGATACTCGCTGTTACTCTTGCCATGGATTATGCAAGCACAAAACTGAGAAAGAAACTTGTCCACAACTAGGCACATAACGCATAATCAAAACTTATAACTAAAAATCCAAAAAAGACAGCAAAATGGACCTAGTCAAGAACATGACAAAAGAGATAACCAAAGAAATTGGCAACAAGTCACGCGAATTCTACGAGTTCGTCCTGCCACCAGTAGATATGATTTTGGAAAATGACTCACTTATTCTGATAATTGATCTGCCAGGATTTGAGAAAAAAGATATCAAACTGGCAATCCACAAAAATATCTTGTCCATTAACGCGCAAAAACCGGAATCTAAATCAGATGGAACAATTTACAGACAGCGTCCAAATATTATAGACAAAAAAATTCTCTTGCCAGTACCCATTAAGGAAGATGCCATAATTTCTGCTAAGTTCTCACAAGGAATATTGACAGTAAAAATTCCTTATTCCAAAAAGGAAATTCCAATAGATTAGCTACTTTTTCCTAAATATAGCAAAAATTCCCATGATGCCAAATGCGCCAATCATGCCGGCAGTAGCTGCCGTAGAATTTTCTGCATACAGAAGTACAGATCCAATGAAGACAGCCGAAGACAAGATACTTCCTGCAAGTAGGGTATCACGTTTTGGCTTTTTGTTTAATTGTAGTGTCCTGTTTTCCTCTAGGAATTTTTTCAGTTCCGGTGCAATTGATATGGTTGCATCAATGGACTTTACAAATCTTGTAAAGGAATGCTTGATTTCCTCAATGTATGCATCCTTGATTAGTTGTTCTTCTTCTAGGATATTTTTTAGTACCTTTACAAACTTAAAGTCAACCTTGTGAGTCTTGTAGATTCCCTCTATTATGGAGCTCATTCTTAGGTATAGCGCCAGATTCTTTGGTAGCATGAATGGAAACTTGGACATGGTTTTGTTTGCTAGCTCCATGAAAGTCCTTACCTCCATTTCGTCTGGTTTTTTGCCATACATTGTTCTAATTGACATGTCGATTCCTTGCTCTATTACACTGCGGTTAAAGTCGGGTGTCAACATTCCAAGATCCGACATGGCGTTTACTGTTCGTGGTGGGTCTTTTTCTACCAGTGCCAAGTACAATCGCACAATTCTCATTCTGGTTTCGTTGTCGATTTTGCCAACCATACCAAAGTCATACAAAATAAGCGAGCCGTCATTAGCTATTGAGATATTGCCAGGGTGTGGATCCGCATGAAATATTGAATCGCGAAGCAACATTGTAAAGAAGACCTTGTGGACGTCATTGACTATTTTTTGCCTGTCGATTCCTGCCTTGTCTAGATCTTCAATGTTTGTTATTTTAATTCCAGGAATGTATTCCATGGTAAGGACATTTTTTGTTGAATAATCGTCATACACCTCTGGAATCTTGACATAGTCGTATCTAGCTAGATTTTTCTTGATTGTCTTGAGGTTTTTCGATTCTATGGTATAGTCTAGCTCTTCATGGATGGTTTCTATAAACTGCGACAGCATTGATTGTGCAGAAAATCTCAGATTAGGATCGACAAATTGCATTGCAACCGGGAGGACTTTTTTTAGAACCTTGATATCTTGTGCTATGATTTTTTCAATTCCCGGTCGCTTTACTTTGACAATGACGTCTTGGTCTTTTATTTTTGCAAGATATACTTGGCCAAGCGATGCGCCAGAGATTACCTTTGTGTTTATTGTGGAAAACTTGTCCAAAGAGCCGAGATCTTGTTCTATGATTGGCTTTATTTTCTCAAATGATTCTGCTGGAACATCGTCTTGCAGCTTGGATAATTCCTCCAGGTATGGTTGTGGCAAAATATCAGCTCGAGATGATAACCATTGGCCCAACTTAATGTAGACTGGACCCAGTGAGACAAAAGTATTGAGAACCTTGCTTGCGTTTTTTTGAAATCTTGTCAGATCTAGGTTTTTTCCCTCAGAGCGAACCCAGGCTTTTCTGTCCTTTCTTAGTGCCAAAATCAATGGAATAAGTTTTATCAAAACATGGATGGTTCTAGTTGTGCTCATAACATCACTGACCTTTTGCCTTTTTTGCAAGCTTGTAGCCAACATAACCAATTACTATGGATGATAGAATCCCTGCGGCAGCTGCAATTTGCTTGTCTTTTTTTGACTTGTTGGATTTTTTGTAAATGTGAGATGCTATTTTTGCACCGCCAATTGCCCCGCTTGCCAGGCCTACTAGGACCTCTGGGGCGTCATAGACTAGATGTCCCAAAGGATCGTCATGTGGATTGACCCTGTCCACGTGGACGAGGTACCTGTCTTCGTATTCTCTGATGTGCAGATTTTTGTATCGGAACTGCCTTTGTGCACCGTTTTTGTGTCCAAGTTTTGTTTCTTGGGCCCGCTCTAGCATGAACGGTCGAATTTCTTTTGGGATTTCGATTTCATCAAAAGGCATGGATCAAAAATACCACTATTTGATTAATAATTCTAGTGGGTTTAGTTTTCTTCTGCCCGAGCCTGCTTTTTCTTTTTGATTTTCTTGAATATGATATATCCTGCTATGCCAGCTATTATCAGGCTGATTATTCCTGGTGCAAAGTCCATTGGTGAGGGCTCTGGTTTTATGGTCAGGTCCTTGAGTGTCACAGTTACAATTTCCGATACTAGGTGTTCTTGCCGCAGATCATCTTTGTATCGGACTGTAACCTTGATTTTGTGGTCGCCGTACTTAGGCTCGCCGTCAAACTCTACTGGGATGTTGAACGGTATTGGTGAGTCTGTTTCTAGCTCATCAATGAATTGGGTTACCTTTTTGAGATTAGAGCCTTCCAGTGGTTCTAGCGTCACAAACGCAAAAAGGGCATTGATGTTGCCTTCGTTTATGATATCTCCGATTATGGTCTGCTGGTCTCCTAAATCTATTACCTTGATGTCGTAGATCCTTGCGTCAATCAAACCAGTTATGTAAAAGTCCACAGACCTTGTGTCTTCTGTCTTGTTCCCATGTCCGTCAAAATACGACACTAGTAATGGTATGTGCAGTGTTTCGGTTCTAATATTTTCAGGAACAAATACAGAAAAGGAAAATTTCTTGGATGATTTTTTGTCTATTGTGCCGATATTCCATTTATTTTGATCAAAGACGACATTTTCTATGTTTGTTAAGGTGGTGGAACTGCTTGACTTCAACTGGCTATTTTGCAATACAACCTCGACGTTGGATAATGGTGCTGTACCTGTGTTTGTTATCTCTACTGTGACGCTATTTGTTTTTAGAGAAGTCAAAAATGGATTATCGGCCTTGAGATTTAGGATGCTTTTTCCAGTTACCATGAAATTAAAGTCAAAGAATGAATTTCTGGTGCCGGACTCTAGAATTCTAGTATAATCAAGTTTGACAGTTGCTGGGAATTGTTGTACAGATATGCTCTTGTCCAGATTTATAAAAAATGTCAACGAAAAGTGTTTTCCTTTAGTTGCCTCGGAATTGCTGTCCGCAAAAATTAGCGCCCCCTCGCTATCCGATGAGCTAAAGCCCGTTGGCATTAGGAGTTGCCCTCTGATTCCAGTGATATCTTGCGAGCCCACATTTGCAAATACCACGGTAAGTGGAACGTTTTTGTCGCCTGGTGTTACCTCGATTTTTTTATTTAGAGTGCCAAAATATGCATCTAGGAACTTGACATCGCCAAAATTACGCTCAAATGGTGAGTTAATTTCCTGACTACCTGGTCGGGCATAGGCATCAAGCACAGGCGATAATACAATTAGAGATATCATGACATAGACTAGGGTTTTCATACTGTCAGCTCCATTTTTGGCGGCGCGTCTTCTCCCTCAAATGCGCGCCCGTCCTTAGTAGTGATAACTCGGTCCACTTTGCCAAATTGGTTTCTGTCGTGTGTTACTATGATGAATGTCTGGTTTAGCTTTTTTGCCATTGACTTCATTAGCTGTACAATGGTTTCTGCAGTAACAGAGTCTAAGTTTCCTGTCGGCTCATCAGCCAATACTATGGTTGGATGATTCACTAGACCCCTTGCAATTGCTGCTCTCTGGGCTTGTCCGCCAGAGACCTCGTTTGCCCGCTTGTTGATTTGCGATTCTAATCCCACTGCCTTGAGCAGATCTGATGCTTCTTTGTATGCATTTTTATCTGATCTCTGTATGTTTCTTGGCAGCAACACATTTTCCAAAATTGTTAGGTCTGCCATAAGATTTGAAAATTGAAAGATAAAGCCTAGCTTGGAGTTTCTAAATTCCGAGATTTTTCCATCGGATAGCTTGGTTGTGTTTTTTCCATCAATCATTACTTGGCCGCTGCTTGGCCTGTCCAATAATCCAATCATGTTAAGTAATGTAGACTTGCCGGAGCCGGAGCTTCCAACAATTAGCAAAAACTCTCCTTTTTTTACAGAAAATGAAACATTGTTTAGAGCTTGGACTCGGGTATCTCCATGTCCGAAAACCTTGTTGACGTTTTTTAATTCCAGTACAATATCAGACATATCTCATTGCCTCCACCGGTTGCAGTTTGGTTGCCTTGTATGACGGGTAAATCGACGCCATTACTGCCAATGAAAACGCCATGATTGCAGTCTGGGTGATTTTTGCCCAGTCGTAGCTTACCTCTAGTGGGATGGACCCAGCAAAGGTCATCTTGGTCTCTTTTGCGTAAAACGTGTATCCTAGGCCCATTGCCGTGCCTATTCCCGCGCCTATTGCGCCAATCATCATGCCTTGGACAATGAAGATAATCAAGATGTCCTTTCTTTTGGCTCCAATTGCGCGCATGACACCCACCTCCCTTGTCTTGCTAGATACTAGCATCATCTGGATTGTTACCACTGCGAATGCCGACGACATTAACCCAAAATAGCCAATCATGTTGATCATGGCAATACCTGATCTAAAACCGCTTAGTGCTGCCTCTGCAGATTCTTCTATAGTTTCTGCCTTGAAATCATCATTAGGAAAAGTCCTGAGAAAATAATTTTTCACATCGGATGCCTTTTTTGGATCATTTAGCTTTACCAAAATTTCTCCCGTCTCTCCGCCTCTGTCCAGCATGTCTCGAAGCGCATCAATGTGCATTATCACCTGTGAGTCTAGGCCCTGCCCTCCAGGCGATGTTGTTATACCAGTGATGAGAAATCTTCTGACCTGATCTTCGCCTCGCCTGTCAGTGATCTTTATTTTGACGCTATCACCCACCATAGCTCCGCCGAGATCATCGATTACCCGAGATCCAATAACAATTGAGTTTCTTGAAAAGACAAACTGGCCGTCAGATACTGTTTGGTAAGCTGTCGATACCCTTGGATCCCGCATTGGATCTACACCAATGACTGAAACTCGGAATTCCTCGACTAATTTTCCATTTTTTGTTACGGTAATTGATGCGGATGACTGCATCCTGGGCGTTGCGGCCTCTACATATGGTATTTTCTCAAACCATCCTACCAGATAAGTATCGGATTTTGTAATGAAGCTCTCCTCGTCTGTCACTAGGACATCTCCAAATCTATAGCTGGACAGATCCCTGACAATTGCATCGTATAATCCTTGGAAAATTACAAAATTCACATGAATTACCAATATTCCAATTGATACGGCAAGTACTGCACCAATAAGTGAGCCCTTTTTGTTGGAGAGCATTCTTTTTGCTAGTTGGACTCGGTAATCCATGAGTATAGTAATTTAGTCTGATATTTAATGTATTATATGCATAAAATGCTTAAATCAGACACTTCAATTAATGAATAGTAGTGTTTAATAAGAAAATAGTGCCTAACTCTAGCAAATTGGACAAATTAGACGTGGATATTTTACACACAATGCTAGATAACTGCCGTGAATCCGACAGGCAAATCGGCACCAGAATTGGAATTTCCGGTGCTGCAGTCAAGTCACGAATTGCAAAGATGATAAAAAACGGAATCATCGAGGACTATACACTGAAAATAGAGCCACCAGTTTTTGGATATAGTCTGTTGTATATTGTTGTGACAGGCCAGAACATAAATGAAATCCTAAAACAAGTGGAATTGATTGGTGAGTCGTTCTTGGTTGTGCCAGTTATTGGCGGTATCACGGTTTGTGGGATTGTAGTAAAGGAAAATGTTTCTCAAAAAATAGAGCTTGCAAAGGGATTGATGAAGGATGTCAGGTTATTGTCAATATTTGAAGCGGAAAACCCAGGAATACGATCAGACCTCACAAGGACCGATGTTGACATCATTAGTGAGCTGCTAAAGAACCCGCGGGCAAAGATAGATGATTTAGCAAAAAAGACAAGGCTTTCCACAAAAACTATCACGCGATCTTTGCAGAAACTGCAAAACGACGAGGCAATCCAGTTTACCATGATTTATGATCCTACCAAGTTTGGCCAGTACATTCCTTTTGTGGTGTTAGCCTGGGTTGCTGGCGACTTTAATGAGACTCTCAAGTCACTCAAAAAAGAGTTTTCCGAGTCATTTTTGATGAAACCATTTTTGTCAAAAAACCAGATTGTATTAGTCTTGTTTTCAAACAATATATTTGAATTAGATTCCATAACGCAAAGGGTGCGTCTAATAAAGGGAGTAGGATCTGCGGACTTGTTTATTCCAAAAAAGATAACATTCCCACAGAAATGGATTAAAAACGCAATCAAGGAAGCAAGGGCTTCCCAAAAACTACACCTGGCATATCATTAAAATCCATCCAAAATCAGGGATTGTATAGATGCGAAAAAAAAAGATCTATGACGGTAAGATTTTGGGCCTGAGCATCTATGATATTACCATACAAGGACGCAAAGTAAAGCGCGAAATTATAGAACATCGAGGGGCTGCTGCAATTTTAGCATTTGATGAGAAAGGTAAGGTCATATTAGTAAAACAGTACAGATTCCCGCATGGATACGTACTAGAGATTCCTGCAGGCACGCTGGAAAAGGGTGAAAAGCCAATTAGTTGCGCTTTTCGCGAAATTCAGGAGGAAACTGGCTACAAGGCGTCAAAAATGACACACTTTTTGACGTATTATCCTTCTGTTGGGTATAACAAGGAGGCAATTCATTGCTTTGTTGCAAAAAATCTCAAAAAAACAAGCGCACAGGTGCTTGATGAAGACGAGATAATGTCTGTTGTAAAGATGGACCTCAAGCGCCTCATATCTATGATAAAGATAGGAAAAATTATCGATTCCAAAACAATCTGTGCTGTTTTGACCTATGCTGCAAAGAACAAGTTGTACTAGACGATCTAGTAGACTGGCTTGACCAGATCTGCAACGTCTGCCCAGGACCTAGAGACTCGCTCAAACATGTAGATTAGATCCAATAGGTCAATTTGGAACTGGTTTTTTTGCTCTATTGAAGAGCGGATGTCAGATATTTTTCTCTGGAATTTCCTATGGCTTGCAATAGCATCAATTGCCAGGCTTCGGTTTTGCTCAATAAATGCGTCAATTGATTTTTGGTGAATTGATTCTATGTCTTTTGTCAGCTCGTATATTTTTTTGAGGTCGTTTTTTGATAGTGTTGTATTCGACAATGAATTTGCAATTTCTACCAGAGTATCACTTGTTGTCTCTAGAATATTTGCTGCAATTCTGTAATCCAGAACGTCAATGTTTTCTAGATGAAATGCGGTGGCAAGTCTTTTGTCGGAGATGGTACTACGAATCAGTCTGACCAAAAGGAAATACTGCCTGTCTACTTCGTCGTCCCGGTGCGATAGAGTCTGGAGGTTTGATCTGTCGTCTGATATCAAAGAAGATGATACATCATTAAACATTCCCAGTGCGATAGAGCTGATTCGCTTGAGAATTTTTTGTGGATTTAGCGTGGCCGCATCAAGTAGGAACTGGACATTTACATTTGACGAGTCTTCCTCCACTATTTCCATACCAACGAGTCTTCTCATGGAATTGCGGATTTTTTCCCTGTCTTCTGCCGGAATGGTAGTCCTTGCCTTTATTCGAATAATGTCATAGCCAATCAGATATGCGCCGGTAATGTTTGCGACAATGTTTTCGTCTTGCGGCAATGGATACGATATTACGACTTCCTTTGATGGCCGTTCTGTTTTGCCTGCGGTAATTGATACGGTGTTGTCGGATGTTTCGAGTTCTACCTCGGCACTCTTGTCTAGATGGTTTGCCTTGACCCATTCTTTTGGCAATGATACCAGAATGCTGCTTCCTATCTTTTGCAGGCGTCGAATGAATTTAGGCAATTTATACTAATCTAATTAGTATAAGCCATATTCTTATATTTTTATTAAAATTTAAACTCAGATCAGATGAAGGGGATTGCATTTAGCCCTGCACACATAACTGGATTCTTTAAGGCAGAACTAGACCAGATAGCAAGGCCTGAAATGCAAGGCTCTCTGGGTGCGGGTTTTTCCATCCAAGAAGGAGTCACCTCAACAGTCGAAGTGCAGGACTCTGAATTTTCTGATTACGCCATTACAATTTCTGGATACCGGCCAGATAACACGCAGGTCTCTGAATTTGTAATTTCCGAGTTTCTCAAAAACATGCAGGGCAATTATTTTCTCAAAGTACACCATGACATTAAGGTCCCAGTGGGTTATGGTTTAGGATGTTCTGCGGCCGTTGCATTGTCTTTGGTATATGCGCTAAACTCTGCATTTAGGACAAACTATACCAAAGAACAGCTTGGTACCATGGCGCACAATGCAGAGGTAATGTGCAGAACTGGCCTAGGCGATGTTTTGGCGTCATATCACGGTGGATTTGAGATTAGAGTAAAAGGAGGTGCGCCAGGGATTGGCCAAATAAAGAAAATATCTTTGGAATCATATAGTGCGATAATGATTTGCTTTTCGCCAATTTCTACAAAACAATTCCTTAAGGAAAGACTGGCATCAATAAACGGCCTTGGGGGGAAAATGGTGGACAAGCTAGTGCAAACAAAAAATGTAGACCAGTTCCATGACTATTCTATTGAATTTGCAAACTATGTTGACATTATAACGCCAAAAATGAAATTGGTAATTGACGATCTGAAACAGAACGAAATAAAATGTGGTGTTGCACTTTTTGGTGAGACAATATTTACTCTGATAAAACCTGAAATGGAAAGTATGGTGATTTCCATTTTGGAAAAATATCCTGATGGAATTATAATCAAATCGAAAATCGACCAAGTCGGTGCAAGACTATTACATTGAATCATATTCCAACAAATCATCCGCGGGCAAAATCGCTGTATATCCGAGAAAGACTAGTTGAAGCATTTGATGCTGGTCTTATCGCAAAGGAAGGACTCATGGCGCACGGGCGTGGTGAGGCATTTGACTATTTGATTGGTGAAAAAACATCAAAATCTGCCAAAAAGGCGATTTTGGCTGCCGCCTTTATGCTAAAACAGGCACGAAATCCCGTAATTTCGGTAAACGGCAACATTGCTGGGCTATGCTCAAAGGAAATAGTACAGCTTGCCAAAGTCTCTGGCGCAAAAATAGAAGTAAACCTATTTTATGCAACAAAGTCCAGACGACAAAACATTTTTCGCGTATTGAAAAAAAACGGCGCGCCTAGGATCTATGGAATGGATAAGAAAAACTCTACTAAACTTTCTGGCCTGGATTCTGCTAGAAGAATTGTGGATAGGGATGGAATTTATTCTGCGGATGTGGTTGTGGTTCCACTGGAAGACGGCGATCGAACACTAGCACTAAAAAAGGCCGGAAAAAAAGTAATAACATTTGATCTAAACCCAATGTCACGCACAGCCGAGACTGCCGATATTACAATAGTGGACAACGTTGTTCGCGCAATTATATTATTGATAAAATCCTGCAAAAACCCCAAAGAGATAAAATTTGACAATTCCAAAAATCTTGCACTAGCAATACTAGAAATCAAGGCAAATTTGACTAGGAGGGCTCGCAATGCACAAATCAGTTAAGGATATTTTAGACAAAAAAAGGAACGGCCAGAAAATATCTGTCATTACTGCATATGATTATACCCTAGCATCATTATGTGATAAGTCTGGGATTGACATCATGCTGGTTGGTGATAGTGCCGGCATGGTCATGCTCGGATATGAAAACACAATACCTGTTACCATGGATCAGATGGTTCTATTTACAGATGCTGTATCTCGTGCAAGACAAAATTCACTTCTAGTGGCTGACATGCCTTTCATGTCATACCAGGCAAGCATATCGGATGCAATTGCAAACTCTGGCCGACTGATAAAAGCAGGAGCTGATGCTGTTAAACTCGAAGGTGGAAAAATTGTTGCGCCCACCATCCAAGCAATAGTGGATACAGGCATTCCCGTGATGGGCCACATTGGATTTCAGCCTCAGACTACCACGCTTGCGCAAGGGTACAGGGTCCAGGCAAAGACAAAGGATGCTGCAATTACACTAATTGAAGATGCAAAAGCCTTGGAAAAGGCAGGTGTTTTTTCCATAGCACTGGAGATGGTTACATCTGAAGTGGCAAAAATAATTTCCGAATCCATGTCGATTCCTACTATAGGTATAGGATCTGGAAAATTTTGCGATGGTCAAGTATTAGTGGTGCATGACGTTCTGGGAATGTATGACAAAATAAAACCAAAATTTGTAAAGCAATACATGACATTATCTGACCAGATAACAAAGGCCATATCTCTATACAAATCAGATGTGGAGGCAGGAAAATTTCCTACAAAGGAAAATTGGTTTACAATGGAGAAATCCGAGCTAGATAAGCTCATGAAGGAAATTGAATAAGCATCCATCGTTAGACATAGTGGAATCATACGGAACAGAACTAGCTGGAAAAAAAATTGTTCTGTGTGTTACGGGAAGTGTTGCTGCATACAAGGCAATAGAACTGGCAAGATTACTAATGAGGCATGGTGCGGATGTTACATGTGTTGCAAGTGAAGCTGTTACAAAACTGATCAAGCCGGACTATTTTAAATGGGCAACAGGAAACGAGGTAATAACAAAACTCACAGGCAAAATGGAACATGTTGCGCTGGCCGATTACAAAAAATCCGACTGCATCATAGTATATCCCGGGACTGCAAACACTTTGGGAAAACTTGCAAATGGAATTGATGACACGCCGATTTCCACTGTGTTAACAGTTGGGTTTGGCGCAAAAATTCCCATAATAATGGCACTTGCAATGCACCAGGCAATGTATGAGAATGCCGCCGTATTGCGAAATATTTCGTTTTTGAAAGAGTTAGTTGAGTTTATCGAGCCTAATTTTATAGAGGAAAAGGCAAAGGCAGCTGAGCCTGAGGATGTATTGGACTATGTTTTGGACAGATTTGGCCGATCTCCTCTTTTGTCCGGTAAAAAAATACTAATCACTGCAGGCCCCACCGCCGAGCCAATAGACACTATTCGGGTTTTGACAAACCAGAGCTCGGGTAAGACTGGTGTTTTGCTTGCACGGGAGATGATTTCGGCTGGCGCCAAAGTCACACTGGTGTATGGGCCTGGAACTGAAAAACCGCCAAAGGGCGCTAAAACCATACCGGTGAATACAGTTCGGCAAATGTTCGATGCGGTAAAAAAAGAACTACAGTCCAAAAAATTTGATGTAGCAATTTTATCTGCGGCACCAGCCGACTATACTACCATACCAACAAAGTCAAAAATAAAAAGCGACAAAGCTAGCATTACTATCAAGCTGCAGAGGGCTCCAAAAATAATAGATAATATCAAAAAAATCCAAAAAAATATTTTTCTGGTTGGATTCAAGGCAGAAACTAACATTTCAAGGCAAAAGCTTGTAGAGCTGGCAAAAAAGAAACTTAAAGAATCTGAATCAGATATCATAGTTGCAAACGATATTGGAGCAAAATACCTAAAGAACCGCGAGCTAAACGAAGTCATTATCGTGGATAAATCCGGAAAGACTAAAAGCTCTGGTCGCAAAAACAAAGACGAGATATCAAAGTTTATCAGAAAGCAAATAGAAGAAAAACTAGCTCATAGATGACAGTCTCATGGTTGCAAAAGGAGCAACCTAACTGTAGTCAAAGCTAAAAAATATACAATGAATTAGTCGATATAGTGGACTAGTTTTGCCTCGTCCCTGAATTTTATCTGGTTTACCTCGTGTAAATCGGACATCGTGTTCATTTTCATTAGATTAGGGCTTACAGTGTACAGTGTGTCATCGATGTAAAATGACCTGCTTCCGTATCCATAGTATTCGTAGCCGGTGCTGTTTGAATGCATTATAGTTCCTTTAAGATCAAAGCCTGAATCTTTGACATCATACACGTAAAATCCTCTCCATGTTTTTGGCTCAACATATTTGCCGTCTTTGTAGTACGGCTCTATGTTATAGCTGTAATTAGAAATTGGAATGGATAGTATTCCCTTTTGCTTGTCAAAGAGCATCGCCTTGTGGTCGTTTAGCACTTCGGAGTCTGTTCCTTGCTTTCCTATTATTTCCACGTCTACTGCGGATGGTTTGGACACATCTGTTACATCAAATAATGCCAGCTTGACTCCTTCTGTCTGGACTCCGCCCCACTGGTTTTCCTTAGTGTCCCTGCCTATACCAATGACATGGTTTTCGTCATATGGGTGAAGATACTGCGAAAATCCAGGAATTTTGAGCTCACCTAATACTTTTGGCGTGTCTGTGGACAGATCAATTACAAAGAACGGGTCTATTGTTTGGAATGTCACTAGGTATAGTCGTTCGCCCATGAATCTTGCGGAATAAATGGACTCGTCCTTTGCTATTTGCTCAAGTGCTCCTACGCGCACCAAGTTTTCGTCTAAAACATAGACATTGTTGTGCAGGTATGAGCGATTTGAGTAAAATTCCGATGTGGTTGCTATTCTGAATCTGTTTTCCGACTCGTCCATTGAGAATTGGTTGAGCAGCCTTCCGGGAACTTCACCCTTTGCCAAATATTTTAGCTCGCCAGAATTCAGTCCAATTTTATGAATTACTGTCTTTAGTGTTTTCTGCTGGATTTTCAGCTCATAGTCGTTGATTGCGGACTGGATTTTCTCAAATAATTTTGATTTTTCCGACTCCGACATGGAATTATAGGTGTTTTGGAGCAGATCAGATACTTTGCTCCATTTTTCGGATTCGCTTATTGTGGAATCGTTTGTTATTTCTTTGATTTGTGCTTGTATGTTGCTTGGTAGTACTGGAACTATGGCTTCAAAGAATCGGGTCTTTTCGTGGACTTGGTAATACCGATATGGTAAATTCTTTTGGTATGTAATGTACAAATTATTCTCAGACATGTAGATTGTTCCTGCGCCGCCCATCATGTAGGTCTCTGATTTTATGGTGTCTGCAAAAATATCGATTGCAGTTACCATGTTGAAATTATAGTAAGATTCTGGGTTATCAAAATAGAAAACGTCTGGAGAAATGATGGTCCTTGCGTCTTCTCTAATTAACGGAATGATTGGCTGGAAGTGATTTACCTCTGCTATTGATATCAGATAGACCACATTTCCGATCATTCTGGCATTGTGATAATATCCGTTGACGCTGTAGTCTTTGATTATCTTTGGTGATTCCTTGCTAGAGACATCCATTATTATGATGTGAGTTAGGTTTGTGTAGATTTTTGATGGTGCAAAATTGTATTGTGGGATGTAATCGTTTTCCTGATAGTCTTGGTAGAAAATGACCAGTCTATCCTGATTTAGGAAAATGTTTTGTATTGACTGGCCTTGCGGAATATCGATTCCAACCTTGAGTATGATTTTTGCAGTCTCTGCAGGATATGCTTCTATTATGGTCAATTTGTCGCCTGTTACGATGTATACGTACTTGTCATCGTTTTTTAGAAAGTCTGGCTCGTCCACATTTTTGACTTGGACGTTTGTGGTTGAGTATTCTGGCTTGGCAGAATCTACAACTCCAATAGTGGGAACTGAGGATGGAATTGGAGCTGATGTTGGAGCTGCTTCTTTAGCCATATTCGATTGTGAATCTGTTCTAGTGAAAGGAGTTGAGAAAACTTTTCTTTCAAGAGCCATTGGGCCACCATAGTCTTGGTAGAATTGATCTTGTGAAATCTGTGTTGTTTGAAGATATTTTTTGAGCTCTTCATATGAAGAAAATTTTTTGAGCTCTTGGGATCCTTCAACTGATATTAGCGGTGTGTCATCAAATGTGTTTGACGGAACAACATATGGAGAAGGTGGTGTGCTAGTAGGCATTAGAGTCATAAATATTCCAAATGATCCGGCTACAGAAATTGCTGCTACAACAGCTATAATGATATTAGTATTCAATATTCGTCAACACTAGAATTTACAGTTAAACATTGTGTAGATATTGTACTACATACGAAAAAAAGCTTAAAGAATTGGTTAGTTTTGGTTTGGTGAATCGATTTAATCAAAACCTATTGTTCGTTACAAATTGTTTGGGTTTGTTCCCGTAGGAACTGGATTAGGTAATATGCACCGCCTGCACCTTTGCCAGAGATTCCAGAATTTTTCCATCCAACAAAGGGTTGTGACTGCACCATTGCTCCGGTTGTGGCAGACTGGGTTCGATTTGCGTACGTTACTCCAGCCTCGATTTTGGAGAAAAATTCGTCAATTTCTGACTTGGATTGTGAAAATATGCCTGCTGTGAGGCCGAATTCTGAATCGTTTGCCTCCTTGATCGCATCATCGAATTTTTCAAATTCCTGAACGCACAAAAATGGCAAAAATAATTCCTCTTTGACTAGCTTGTGGTCTTTCGGAAGATTAGATACTATTGTAGGCTTGACATAGTAGCCGTTTTGGTACAGTCCATCCTTTAGGGTTTCACCGCCAAAGATTATCTTGCCGTCCTTTTTTGCAAGCTCCACTGCTGACTCGAATTTCTTTTTTGCAGAATCATTAATGATAGGACCCAAGTAAGTGTCCTTTTCCCAAGGAAGTCCGATTTTGAGGTTTTGTGTTTTTGTTACGAGTTTTCCTAGGAATTTTGGCGCAATTTGCTTTTGGACATATACTCGCGAGCAGGCGCTACATTTTTGTCCGCCATATCCAAACGCTGCACGCAAAACCCCGTCGGTTGCTTTTTCCAAATCTGCAGATTCTGTCACTATGACTGGGTTTTTGCCGCCCATCTCTGATATGAATGGTTTTGGAGACTCTCTAGTAAATGACCTAAATCCTGATAACCCAACTTCTTTGGAGCCGGTAAATGCAATGCCGGAGACATTTGGGTTTTCAAGTATATTTTGACCCACAATATTGCCCTGTCCTGTTACAAAGTTGATTGCACCTGACGTGATTTTTTTGTAGATTGCGTTTACAAATTGAAAGGCTGATAGTGGCGTATCGCTTGCCGGCTTTAGTACCACAGAATTTCCCGTAATTAGTGCTCCACTACTCATTCCAATCGCTATGGCTGATGGAAAGTTAAACGGGGAAATTATTCCCCAAACTCCGTATGGTTTTAGGACAGATTGGGTTTTTTCATTTGGGTTTGCATTTTTGGTTGACTTAACAAATCCCTGGTTTGCTTCTAGCTGGTCTGCATAATATCTCAGAAAGTCAATTGTTTCATCTATTTCAGCCATTGCCTCGAGTCGGTTTTTACCGTTTTCTAGGCTCACTGTGGCAGCTAGCGTGAATTTTTCTTTGGAGAATTGTGATGCTACTTCGCGGAAGACTTGTGCTCTATTCTGATATGGTGTGGAGCTCCAATTGTAAAATGCATCCTTGGCCGATTCTATTGCCAGGTTTATCTCCTCTTTTGTTGCCAGTGGGAACTTACCCAGGATTATTCTGGTGTCAGATGGTGATCGTACGTCGAATGTTTTTTCTGTGTAAACTTCTTTTCCTCCTATAATTAACGGGTAGGTTTTGCCAAATTTTGATTTTAGGGCTTCTAGGGAAGAGTCGAATTTTTTGTGGAAATCGTCTTGGGTGTCGGTTTTTACTGCATTTGCCCAAGTATTTTCGTTTTCAATCAAAGGTAAATGATATACTGGATTAGCAAATAAAACGATTTAGTATGATTAAATCACCTTTGCGCTATCCGGGTGGAAAATCTCGCGCAGTCAAAATCATATCAAAATACATTCCAAAAGAAACCACAAGTCTTTGCTCACCATTTTTTGGCGGTGGATCACTTGAGATCTATTGCGCACAAAATGGAATCCGGGTTTATGGTTATGACAGTTTTTGGCCGCTAGTTGATTTTTGGCAGGTTTTGCTAAAAAATCCACAAAAACTTGCAGCTAGTATAAAAAAATATCATCCATTAAAAAAAGTACAATTTTACAAATTACAAAAAGTCCAGCTGGAATCAAAAAGTAAATTCGAGCGAGCGTCTGTATTTTTTGTCCTAAACAGGACTTCATTTTCTGGCTCCACATTATCCGGCGGAATGGCAAGCGGCGGTCAAGACAATAATCCAAGATTTACAAAATCATCCATTGAAAAGCTAAAATCATTTCGAATCAAAAACCTCACTGTACAGCAACTGGATTTCAAAAAATCTATTCCTAGGCACAAAAAAGCGCTTCTATACTTGGATCCGCCGTACCTAATCCAGAGCAAACTTTATGGTAAAAAGGGAGATTTGCACAAAAACTTTGATCATACAGGTTTGGCAAAGATTCTCAAAAAACGAAACAACTGGATTCTCTCATACAACAATTCTAAAGAAATCCACGAGCTCTACTCGGATTATACAATTCTATATCCGGATTGGAAATATGGAATGTCAAATAACAAAAAGTCCAGAGAGGTTCTAATTCTAAGCCAGGACTTAGAGTAACTCTATTTCTGGGGCACAATGCTTGTGAACCCATTTTCCTGACTCATTTTTTGCAATTTCCTTTCCAGGCGCTATTTTATCCCCACATGCTGAACATAAGGTAGCGAATTTTGCTTTCATGCTTTTAGTATCATAGGCAACATAATCAATGGTATGATCGAATCACCACTAACCAAAGGCTAGCTCAGATTCATTCTGATTCTACAATTATATCCACTACATCTAGGGGTTAGATGTTGCAATTTGACGCCTTAGGACGCAGAATGCGCTCAAGCTATCCAGAAATCAACCTCAAAAACCCCCGAGAGCCCATTTCTCTGGTCGAGGCACTGGAATTAGTTGGACAGTTTGCCGGAAAAGAGCCAACCCCCAAACAATATGAAGTAATCAAAAAGATCCAACATGCAATAGAATCTGGCTACAAGAGAATTCTCTTATCAGCCCCTACTGGAACAGGCAAGAGTTGGATTGCAATTGCGCTATCTCTATACTTTAGATCAGCAACCATATTGACATCAACGGTACTGCTCCAGGACCAGTATAGAAACGAGTTTAGCTTTTTCAATACAGTCCGAGGAAAGAGAAGATTTCTCTGCGAGCAGACAAACCGCGTCTTTGACTGTACCCACGGTTATTGCAATGACTGCTCTTTCAAGCCAGAATCAGAATCATACAGTATTGTCAAAAAAGGCACTATAGCGGAGAAAATCATAGGCCAAGATACACCCAGAAAGTGCCCGTACTATGACCAAATTGAGATTGGCAAAAAGGCAAGCTTTGTTGCCTATTCCTACGCATCGTACCTTTCGCACTTGTTGTCTGGCGAGGAAATGCCGCAAAGGAAGCTCTTAGTGTGTGATGAGGCACATGAACTGGATGAGGAGCTTGCAAACCAGCTCGCAACAAATCTGTCAGGATTCTACGGTGAGCTGCTTGGTGTGGAAATGCCCAAATTTTCAGTCAACTCCGATCTTGGCACAATAAAGCAATACGTCAATTCATTTTCAGAGGCCTTCAAAAAGCGAGAATCCGTCTTAAAGCAGTGCGCAGAACATTCATTATTTTTACAATCTGAGGAACACATCAAAAAGCATGTCAGATGTATCAAACATGGAATCAAGCTGCAATTTAGCTGTTCTGACTGTAACAAAATCCGAGATTACATCAAGACCAAGGAATTCCTAAAGTGTAAGGTTCACGTTGATTGTAAGTTTGACCACAAGCACATCAACCATTTTGTCCTAAATGACCTCAAAAACTATACCACAAAAATGAAAATCCTGCAAAAGGGCCTAGAATCAGCTGACCAAAATTACATCATTACTGACATTCAGTCAAAGTCGCAAGATGATAAACAGGGGAGAAACTTTGATGAGGTCACAATAAAACCGTGGCACCTTCACTGGTTTATGGAAGAGATGAGCTCAGGCTTTGATCTATCCTTGTACATGTCAGCTACCATAAATCTGGAATTATTCTGCAAAGAGACGGGATTCAAAAAGGATGAGGTATATTTCATAAACGAAGACTCCAACATTCCAGTAGAAAATCGCAAAGTAGTATTCTTGAAAACAGAATATGTCGAGGCAACATCGGAAAATGTACTGCCTGGAAAGATTATTTCACAAATAGAAGCAATTCTCAAGATTAGGCCGACCCAACGTGGGATCATACTACTTACCAGCTATTCACAGCTTGATTATATCATGGAAAAGATATCGCCTGAGCTAAAACCAAGATTGTTGCCACTAGAACGCGGTCAGGATAAGGCAGAGGCAATCGACGTTCACCGTGGCACGCTAAACTCTGTTCTGATTTCGCCTGGCTTGGAATCCGGTGTTAATCTCCCAGACGACGACAGCAGGTTCCAGATTATCGTTAAAGCCCCTTACTATCCAACCGTTGACGATCTTCGAATGAAAAAGATCTATGATTCCGAGGCAGACCATCGAAGATATTATCTAAAATCTGCATTTCGATTACTGCAAATGGCAGGTAGAAGCATCCGGCATGTAAAGGATAGCGCAATGACCTATGTCCTAGATACCAAGGCAGAACGCATGATATACTATCAGAGAAACGATTTGCCAAAATGGTTCATGGATGCATGTGAAGGAATTCCAAAATAGGACATTTAGACCGACCACAACTTAGAGACATATTGTGCACATGTTTATTCATACTTTCACCATATCATAGTATGGTAAAGGAAAAGCGCACGATCACATTTGTTCATCCACTACACCAAGCAATTTCACTGCTAGTAATAGCAAACAAGTAAAGATATTCCTGACACATCTCTCCAGTATTAATTTAGGCTAATCTTACAGTTCCTTTTTTATAAGATAGAAAAGCATCCTTTTGTCCAACCCCGGTATCTTTGGCTTGATTTTATTCTGTATTAGGAGCTGGATTCGATCCTTTTTTTCCTCAAATCCCTTGTTTTGCATAAAGTGAATGATTTGCCGGATTCCAAGCATGGTTCCGCTAAGGTAGCCAAGCTGAATTACGTTTTTGTCTAGCTTGGATGTCTTGTTCCATATTCCCATTGCTTGAGGCTTTTTGTTTTTATAATACACAATGACACGGCCTTGACTGACTATCTTGGTCAGAACTTTTTTGTCAAGTGAGAACCAGTTCCATGATTCCGAAAAGGTACTGGACTGGATCAGCGAGTCGAGGTCTTTTGGGCTAATAGCGATCCTTGCAGTTGTTTTTTGTCTTCTTGGAGAAAGGTTGTACAGCCACCACTTATCCTCTATGTGATATCCAAGCTTTTTTGCCATGGAAAGGGAACGCTTGTTATTGTAAGCTATAATCATGCGAGAGATTCCAATCTTTTTCCTTCTAGCCAGTTTTTCTGCAGTGATTACCAGCTTGCTAGCGTGTCCTTTTCTTCTAAAGTCAGGATTGATGCGGATTCCCTCAATCCAGACCTGATTTTGAGAGATTCCTGCATTGCAGATTCCGATTGCCTTGCCGTTTTGCTCTATTGTAAGCAGATTTTTTTCTGCAAGCCACTTGTCCCAGACCCTATCAATATAATCGCCCCAGCGAAACGTGTGCTGGCAAAACGACAGAATTTGGGCCTTATCAGATTTTTTGGCCTTGCGGATCTTCAATGTTTTTTGAATTGTATAATGATTAATTTTCTTATCTGACCATCTAGGGACGAATTGATATTTTTGCGGCTGCACCATATCTTCTTCCATGTCTTTTTTTGTTTTGGTCTTTGTGAGTTCTTTGCTGGGTTCTTTGGAACCCCAAATAATGACTTATTCAGTATGAATTACTCACGAAATTGTGTTTGTTCATTTCAAAAGCATAATCAATTATTAGAAAAGAGTTGTGATACTCACATAGTAACAAATATGCAAGATATGCGGAGGCTCACTGGCAAGTTTGCCACCAGATTCCAAGTATTGTTCAATAGAGTGCACATGCAACCTTCCAAATTTTAAGCGAGATGTAGAGGTTTTTCCTTAGGTCATAGAATTAGCGATCAGGGTTGGAATTTCTTTTATAGTATGATACCGTATTACAGCAAATTGAAGTTCTTCAATCGAAACAACAACACTTGTGAGGATTGTAAGGAAAAGCTTCCAAGCTACTCAGACCTGATTTCCCATGCAAGAAAGATACACCATCGGCACATAACCAAGTGCACTGGCTGTGGAAAGGAATTCATTCATGAAAAGGACAGGCTGCATCACGCAAGAGAAGAACACGAGCAAAAAGTAAAAAGTCGCTATCGATGATTCTGTGGATTATTTTACGAAATACTTATCAGATATTTGGGTAGCAATCTTTCTTAGCGGTTAAAATTCTTTTCAAAAATTTTTCCCTTTTTAGTAATGTGCGGATTATCATCGTTATTCTAGTTTTCAACTAAAACCAGCTTGCACAACTGTGGCAATACGTCGAGTCATAATAGTGTAGATGAAAAAATGAAACCAAGCTACGCAAATTAAAGGTAGAGAGAATTCTTAAAAAAAATGAGCATGTGGGTTTTTCAGAGATAATCAGCTGTATACTTGCTGAAGGTCTAAAACATTCTCCCAAATACGACTAGAAAATTTTTAAAAATTTAGTCTTTTTTTACGTCTTCGGATTCTTCTTTTGCTTTGTCTCTAACGCTTTTCATGACGCAGAATTTGCGCAGAGTATTCATTATTCCCATTAACTCATTTTTTAGCATTAGCATCATAAGCGTTTAGATGTAATCAAATATACTGGAGTATTGAAAATCATCATACAAAATAATAACATGGCCTGATTTACACGCCTCATGCCTTTCATATTCTGTCCCAAGTGCGGCATACATCTGGAAATTCGAGATATCATAGACAATTCAGGTGTCGACAGAAAGGAATTGTATTGCACAAAATGCGATTTTAAGAAATTGTACGGAAGTTAACTACCAAACATCGTCTACTTCGTCTAATTCCTTGTAGTCAATTGGTTGGTCCTTGCGGATTATCTTTAGTCTGGAGATATCCCTATCAAAGAGCAGATCTGCAGTCCAGTCAAGCAAGATTCTGAGCCTTTTGTTTATTTTGGGTATCTTTCTGACATATACAGCCCTCCAAAGAATCCAGGCCAAAAATCCATGAATGTTCACCCCAGAAAGCGACGCAATTGCGGTTCTTTTTCCAATGATCGCCATTTGTCCTTTTGATACAAAGTCAATTTTCTTCTTGGGCTTTCCATGCATATCTGCAAAAATATTGTACGCTGCAGTCTTTGCCTGACCCTCCGCGTTTTGCGCAGTCGGTGGATAAGGCTTGCCTGTTCTAGGATCAATTGCCAAGCTACAATCGCCAACCACATACACTCCTGGAAAGTTTGGTACCTCGAGATTTTCATTTACGATGATTTTGCCACGGTCTGTTTTGAACATGGAATTTTTGATAGTATCAACCGGCGTTACGCCTGCAGTCCAGATTAACGTCTTAGTTTCTATGGCATCCATTGTAGGCTCTTTTACCTGTGTCATGGTCGGATCCACTGCGTCTTTGATTATTACCTCAGAACCGTCAAATGTCACAACCTGTGTGTTTAGCTTGATATCAATTCCCCTCTGGATTAGCTTATCTTTTGTAAATGACGCAAGTTTTTCAGAAAATCCAGGTAGTACAATTGGTAGTGCCTCCAATACTATTACCTTGATGTCAGATTCTTTGATATTCGGATAATATTTTTTTGCATCAAGCAAAAAGTCGTGTATCTCTCCCGCTGTCTCTATTCCTGCAAATCCAGCGCCCACTACGACAAATGTCAAAAGTGATTGTTTTAGGATTGGATCTTTTTCATTGTCGGCCTGCTCTAACATGTCTATTATTCTATTTCGAAGAACTACGGCGTCGTTTAGCGTCTTCATTGTATAAGCATGATTCTCTACAGTTTGGTTGCCAAAGAAGTTGGTCTGGCTTCCAAGTGCCACTATCAAATAATCATATTCAAGTGAGGTTCCTCTTTTTTCGTTTGTGCCATAAAGTGTTACTCGTTTTCCATACGGGTCTATGTTTTTGACCTTGCCCTCATGGAATATGGCCTTTTTGATTATGGTTCTGATTGGAATTACAATGTGCCTTGTTTCTATCATACCAGACGCAACCTGTGGAAGCATAGGCGTAAAGAGCAGGAAATTGTCTTCTGAGACCAGGTCTATTTGCACCTCAGGATCTCTCTTAAAGTACGATTCCAGCTTTTCAGTGCACTCTACTCCGGCGAATCCCCCGCCAATGACAAGTATTCTTTTGTGCGTCACCTAATTACTCCAAAATAAGCCGATATAACATTTGATTACCAAATCAAAATACGATATTTTGCTATTTTGATAAAGGGCTGGGTATTATGGTATAGCTCGATCAGCAGGTAAAGTAAAATATCGCAAAAACACGCACAAAAATCATATGAAGAAGGAATATGTCGTGGTACGAATTGACGCCTCACCAGACGGCGCACCATATGTAATAGTGTCATTGCAGGCAACCAAGGATTTCAAGGAAAGCCAGGGATTTCCCCAGTCTCCTTATGGCGGAGGCCCTGGTGTAATGGGCTTTACAAACATGGACGACATGATGAAATCGCTAAACAAGATGCTTGGCGGTGGAGGATTGGGTATGCCGGGAAACATGACTAGCATGAAGTTAGACATGAGAGAATACAAGGAATTATCACTGTCTGTTGGCGACAAGGTATACTTGGAGATCTCCAAGGCCGAGACTTCTGGGATCTAGTTATCTAGAGATTTCTGCTCGTAGTACCTCGTATGCTTTTGATGCGTCTTCTTCTCGCAATACCAATATGATATTGTCTTGAGAGAAAAACGCGTTTTGCAATTCTATGCCATTATTGTGCAGGATTTCAGCCACATAGGACACAACATCGGACCTGTTTTGTTCTTGGGGTATGCGAATCTCGATTTTAGCTAGGCCTGTGCTGAAAAAGTTCTTGGCGGACGGAAACGACTCGAACATTCTCCTAATGTCAGCCAGATCTTCAGTCAAGACACGAAATGTCGAGTCAGCCATTCTGAAAAACTCATAATCGGAATCATACTGCTCGAACTTATCCAATAGTGACGCGGTCTCTTTTTTGCCCATGTCATTGGTTGAAAATTTGATGTCCAATATTCCATCAGTCAGGGACAGTCTGGCATTTTTGAGAACAGACTCTGTCTTGATCTCTTCTTTTTCCAAAAACGAATCCGCATATCTTTTGATTGCAACCACTATAGTATTGAGATTAACGGGATTACCAAGCTGCCGCTCCACGTCGGTCTGAATCTTTACGGCAAGTGCCGTGTAATTTATCACATCCATCTTCATGCAGTCATAGATGGATCTATTCTTGGTGATGATTTCACGTACGGCTTCTGGAACAGAAAGGTTACTTGTTCGCATAATACATCATGTGATGTCATATATAAGAGCCTTATGTCATTAACCATACAAAATACCCAAATCATTATATAATGTCATGATTATTACATGTATACAGGTGTTATGACAAATGTCATTTGATGATGAAATTGACAAAATCTTCAAGAGAATGTCAAGATCCTTCATGGGTTTTGACGACATCTTTGAGAATGTCAAGGTACAAGACGGCAAGACATACGGACCATTCTATTACGGTTATTCCATGACCGTTGGCCCAGACGGTAAGCCGCAGATACAGGAATACGGTAATGTGAGACCTGGTTTGCTTCCAACCGCAGAATCCAGAGAGCCACTCATCGACACTATCGTAGATGAAAAAGAAGGAATGCTCAAGCTAGTCGCAGAAATGCCCGGGGTTGAGAAAAAAGACATCAAGGTAGTAGTCGAAGGAAATGTTGTAAATGTAGACGCAGAGCATGGCGACAAAAAGTACCATGGCAGAGTCCCAATCAAAAGAAAGGTTGATGCAGATTCCGTAAAGGCTACATACACAAACGGAATTCTGGAAGTGCAGTTCAAGCTAAAAGGCGAGGACAAACCGATAGGCAAAACCGTGGAGGTAAACTAATCCTCCATTTTTTATGGTGATAAAATGAGCGAAATTATATTAAAAATTGAAGAGACGGCGCAGCGCCATGTTGGAAAGGGCCTCGGAGTAATCGATCCAAAAATTGTCAAGGACAACAAGTGGCAAACAGGGGAGATAATAGAAATTACTGCAAACAAAAAATCCCATGTTAAGGTTTGGCCAGGCCCGTCAGAAGACTATGGTTCCGGTATAATACACATTGACGGCCTGACAAGACACAACATTGGCGCAGGAATTGGGGAAAAGGCTACATTAAAAATTGTAGATTCAGCAGAAGCCACACAAATCACATTATCACCAATTGAGAAAATCTCTGTTGAAGGACTTCAGGAATACATGTCCACATTGTATGAGGGCCATGTCTTTACCACAGGTGACACCATTATAGTGAACACGTCTTTGGGAGGAAAAACCCAATTAATTGTTACAGCCACGACCCCCCAAAAACCTGTAATTGTTATCCCAAAGACCGTGTTCAAATTAGGCTCAATGACAAAGGCCGTGGACAATTCCATTCCAAGGATTACCTATGACGATTTAGGCGGACTCAGAAAAGAGGTCCAAAAGATACGTGAAATGGTGGAGCTTCCAATGCGTCACCCAGAACTATTCGAAAAACTTGGAATAGAGGCACCAAAAGGCGTGCTTCTGTATGGTCCTCCAGGAACAGGAAAAACTCTTCTTGCTAAGGCAGTCGCAGGCGAGACAAACTCGCACTTTACATCGATTTCTGGCCCAGAAATAATGGGTAAATACTATGGAGAGTCCGAGGAACGACTCAGAGAGATCTTCAAGCAGGCAGAAGAAAATACTCCAAGCATTGTATTCATTGACGAAATTGATTCCATTGCTCCAAAACGGGACGAAGTAACTGGCGAAGTGGAAAAAAGAATCGTGTCCCAGCTTCTAACATTGATGGATGGAATGAAAGCCCGAGGCAAAGTAATAGTGATTGCCGCAACAAACAGGCCAGATTCAATTGATCCTGCACTGAGAAGACCTGGAAGATTTGATAGGGAAATCGAAATTGGAATTCCAGATGAAGCGGGACGACTGGAGATTTTGCAAGTCCACACTAGGGGAATGCCAGTGGATGAAAAAATTGATCTAAAACAGTTTGCCCGAGTCAGTCACGGATTTGTAGGAGCTGACCTAGAATCACTAGCCAAAGAAGCTGCAATGCGTTCTCTGCGAAGAATTCTACCAGACATCGATCTACAACAGGAAAAGATCTCTACAGAAATTTTGCAGAAAATAAAAATCAACGAAGACGATTTCAAGGAAGCGCTAAAGGAAGTAAGGCCATCCGCGTTGCGCGAAGTCTTAGTACAGATTCCAAATGTAACTTGGGATGATGTGGGAGGATTAGATTCACTCAAAGAAGAACTAAAAGAAGCAGTAGAGTGGCCACTAAAGCACAAGGAGGCATTCGAATATGTTGACGTAGCCACGCCAAAGGGAATTCTCTTGTACGGCCCTCCAGGAACAGGAAAAACTCTGATCGCAAAGGCGCTGGCAAAAATGACAGAATCCAACTTTATTTCAGTCAAAGGACCTGAGCTACTATCAAAATGGGTAGGAGAATCCGAAAAAGGAGTCAGGGAGATTTTCCGAAAGGCAAGGCAGGCAGCCCCATGCATCATTTTCTTTGATGAGATAGATGCTCTGGTTCCTAGACGTAGTGGTGGCGATTCTTCGCATGTATCAGAAAATGTGGTGTCTCAGATCCTAACTGAAATCGATGGTCTAGAGGAGCTAAATGATGTGCTAATCGTTGGTGCCACAAATAGGCTCGATATCGTAGATGAGGCACTGCTTCGACCAGGAAGATTTGACAGAATTATAGAAGTGCCAAAACCAGGCGCAAAGGGTAGATTACATATCTTGCAAATCCACACAAAGAAAAAACCATTGGAGGCCAATGTTGACCTTGGAAAAATAGTCGAACTAACCGATAATTATTCCGGAGCAGAGCTAGCTGCTGTATGTAACAGAGCTGCAATTGCTGCATTGCGAAGACATGTTGGAGGCCAAACAAAGTCAGTCAAGGAAATCAAGATAACACAACAAGATCTAGTAGATACCGCAGCAAGGGTTAAGGTAAAGGCAAAGTTTCCGGCAGTGGCCTAGGAAAATAATTTTTTGATATTTTCTACTTCAATTTTTAACCAGTCACAAAACATTTTCCACATCTGATCAGTGGTATCAGGCCACTGGAAAAAAGTAAATGTCACGCCACATGATTTTTCTGAAAAGAAAATTACTCTCATAAATGCAGGATTCATCTGGCTTTCTATCGGTCCTGCAAAAATATCGATTATTCCAGATTTTTTGTCAGAGTCTATTCGGATATAGACTTCCCCAAGTGGAGTTATTGCCTTTTTCTTACCATTTTCTATTTTGATGCTTTTGACAAACTGGGTGCTCCATTTGGGCATGTTCTCAAAGTTGGACAGAAAATCAAAGACAACGTCCTTTGGATATTGTACAACGCAAGATTCTGTTACCGATTTCATGTACAGTACACACTAGGAAATGATAGTAAAAAGAAATTATGATGACTGAGCTTAATCGATAAGTTCAGTCCAGCCCTTAACGAAGACTGAGTTTTTGTATAGAGGAACTGGTTGACCTACTGTGAAGTCCATTGGTCTCATCCAGAAGATTGCCTTTGTTGGGCAAACGCCAATGCATGCTCCGTCGGAGATGCATCTTTCTGGGTAAAAGACAAATGCCTTACCTCTTTTCCAGCCTTCGACTGGTTTTACTCTTAGTACATCTGGTCCCAGTGTTGTGCAGATTTCAACGCATAGTGCGCATCCAATGCACATCTGTTCACCAATGTCTGGTAAAATTGCTACTGGCATTTTAATCAAAATTCCTACCTTTTGGATCTTAATATAATTTCCCTAAAAAGTTCGAATTATAACGGCGTTAGAGAAATTTTAACGCTGTTATAATTTTTGATCGCAATCACACCAAATCAAGATCTGAAATTGGTATTACTAATTTCACAGAATTGTCAGAATTCAATGATACAAGATTCAGTGTTTCATTTTTTTGTTGCAAAGCAAGAAAATTCATTTTCTGGATTTGCACAATTTTTCTTCCAATTCCCGGCAAGACCCATCCATCCTCTTTGAGTTTGGCGGTGCTTCCAAATAAAACAGCCGAGTCTGCTTTTTGTGCAGCGCTAGCCAACAACACAAGAATACTGTTGATTATTCTTCCAGAATCCTTGTTCCCAGACAATGTGGCAAAGAATCCATTTAGTGAGTCAATTAGTACTAGATGTTTTTTTGTGGAAATTTTATCGGTGAGCTGCGCAAAAATGTCGCGCCAATCATCCTTTGGTGCGTACAATTCGATGTTTTGGTTTTGCGGTAAAATATTTGCAGCCAGATATCCACTATACAGCAAATCAAAGTCGACATAGATCACTGGAACATCTGTTACTAGTCCTAGCTTATGAAAAAAATATGTCTTCGTTATGGCATCATCAAATGTTATGGAAGAGAGGTTTTGATCAAACACAAGCTCGGAAATTTTTTCTGCACTGACGGATCGTTGGTTTTTATGCAACAGAGATTAGTCTTTTCTGTGATATAATAATGAATTTAGACAAGGAATTGATCGATAATTCTTTTGTGAGGTCTTCCCGCATTTATCTAAACAATGCCTCATTATCCCTGATTCCGCTATCCACCATAAAGACCATGACAGACTTTACTCTACGATACAACGAGTTGGGCCCAGACTCGCTTGACTTTGCCTCATTATTATCAATAAAATCAAACGAGTTGCGACAGACCATATCCAAGCTGGTAAACTGTAGACAAGAAGAGGTAATTCTCACATCTAGCGTCACAGAAGGAGTCAACAATGTTGCAAATGGTATGTCTTTTGCCAAAGACTCCAATGTTGTAATTCGAGGAACAACACACGAGCATCATGCAAATTATTATCCGTGGCTGAGACTGGCAAGCAAAATCGAGCTTCGATCAATTCCACATGATTCCAACGGGTTTTTCGAAATATCAGAGCTCGAAAAAAGATTAGACCGGAACACCAAATTGGTAGCATTAAGCCATGGCCTTTACAATACGGGAGCAATTCTGTCAATACCAGAGATTGGAAAAATTCTCAATGAGCGAGGAATCCCATTCTTTTTGGATGCGGCCCAGACAGTAGGGTGTACAGAGTTTGATTTTGCAAAGACCGGCGCAGACTATGCAGCCTTTAATGGCTACAAGTGGCTCTGCGGCCCAATGGGAATTGGAATATTCATCTGTAAAAGGGAAGCTGCTTCTACTCTAGAGCCAGTCAATTTAGGTGGAGAATCTGCAATGACATACAATGATTCCAAGCTGGCTTACAAGGACATTCCAGACAAGTTCCAGGGAGGATTTAGAAACTTTGTGGCAATTGTCGGGTTGCAAAATTCAATTTCATTTTTGTCAGGCCTAGGAATTGCAAACATTCGAGAGAGAGTAATCGGTCTGGCCAATCTCCTACGGGAAGAGTTGGTAAAGATACCAGATGTTACGTTGTACGGCCCAGAAGATCAGTATAGGCGAACAAGCATTGTTTCATTTACCATTGGAACTAAATCTCCACAGGAAATTGTACAACATTTAGAGCGAAATGGAATTGTCCTGTCTGTACGGGAAATATCAGAGAAAAAGATCGTGCGTGCCTCGCCGCACTTTTTCAACACAGAGTTAGATATGCTAAAACTAGTAGATCTGCTAAAAAGACTATAATCGTTCTTGTTCTTCTATTACCATCATGGTAAGAGTGGACTGGACCTTGTCTATTTTGCGAATCTTGCTTGTGATAATATTGCGCAGCAGATCGGCATTTGCAGCCTCGATTTTGACTACAATATCATAGATTCCATATACGCCCTGAACCTCGTACTTTAGGTCTTTTTCTACTGCCAGAATCTCCTTGAGCTTTGTGATTATTTCCTGGTCCGAACCCAAATCCGAGTTTAACAAAATGAATGAAATAGGCAATGTAGAATGTAGTTTGGGCGAGATCTATTTAACATCTTTGATCATCCAAAAATAAAAGCACAACCATACAATTTTCGTGAAAGTACACGATCTGACATTGCCTGTATCAGAAAAAATTCCTACCTTTCCCGGATCTCCCGCTCCACATTTCATAGAATGGAATTCACTTGAGCAAGAAGATTACAATTTAGAGTTGATTTTCCTTAGCACCCACACAGGCACCCATATAGATGCTCCATACCATTTTGTAAAGTCGGGCAAAAAAATTCACGAGCTGGATCCGTCCCGATTTTTGCAAAACGCCATTCTGATTAGGATAAAATCAAAGCCAAACTATTCCATAACCAAGTCCGACATTGTGTCATTTGAAAAAAAGCACGGTAAGATTCCAAGTGGGGCTACAATAATTTTTGCCACCGGATGGAACGACAATCCATCCAGAAAGGATTTCTTTTCAAATCCGGGAATTTCCGAATCTGCCGCAAAATACCTGGTATCAAAAAGAGTTAATCTGGTAGGGATCGATTCGCCAAGCATTGATACAGGAAATAATACAAAATTTGTAGCTCACCATGTTTTGCTAAAGAATGATGTTCTGGTTTTGGAAAATCTCTGCAATTTGGCCAAACTAAACAGAAACTTCAATTTAGTAGCTTTGCCGCTGAACCTAAAAAACGCCACAGGCTCTCCTGTTCGCGCAATAGCTTTCTAGACTACAAACTGGAATCTGCTTTTTTTGTAATTTTTGTCCAGCTGGCCTGTGATTGGGATTTTGTGGCCACAAGTTTTGCATTTGTTGGATTCATCCAGATTCCATGATACAATGTCAAATCCGTATCTGCCTACTACCACACCATTACATCCAGGACAGTAGGTGTGCTCATATTTGTGGCCTGGAACATTTCCCAGATATACGTATTCTAGTCCTTCCTTTTTTGCAACATCATAGTGTTTTTCCAGTGTTTGTATCGGCGTTGGCGGAAATTCCATCATTTTGTAATCTGGATGGAATCTCAGAAAATGAATCGGCATTTCCGGGCCGAAATTATCATAGAGAAACTTGCAGAGTTTTTTTGCATGTTCCAGGCTATCGCCAACTTGTGGCACTATCAAATCGGTAATCTCTACATGAATTTTTGTCTTGTCACGAATTTCTATCAAAGTATCAAAGATTGGTTTTGGGTCAGGAACACCAATGTACTTTCGTGTAAACTCGGGTTCTGCACTTCCCTTAAAATCAACTGTGATACAATCTAGAAATTCATTCATCATCGTAACTGATTCCGGCGTGTCATATCCATTAGAGACAAAAATGTTGAAGAGTCCCTTTTTGTGCGCTTCAACTCCACAATCACGCGCAAACTCCATGAAAATTGATGGTTGATTGTACGTGTATGCAATTCCCTGTGAATTATTATCCAGCGCCATCTGTACTACCTGATTTGGCGTAAAGTCCTGTCCCTCGATTTTTCTTTGTTGTGAGATATCATAATTTTGGCAATACTTGCAAAGCCAGTTGCAGCCAGTAGTGGCTATTGAAAAGATCCTAGTTCCAGGCATGTAGTGAATAACAGGTTTTTTCTCTATTGGATCGACATTTCCCGTGATTACTTTACCATATACATATAGGTCGAGCTTGCCGCCCTCGTTTCCGCGAACCCCACACAGGCCAATTTGTCCGTCCTTGATTTCGCAGTATCTGGCACATGCAGTACATCTGACTCTATTGTCAGGCAGCCTCTCATAGAGGATTGCTTCTTTGTTCAAAACCGTATTGTTATACAATTTTGCAATATAAACAAATCTTAGTGTCTAAATATTGATAATTGTAAAACCAACAAATGAGCAAACCGGGAAATCTCTGGCGTAAAATTCACGGTAAAATAACAAAACGTCCTACAAATTTTTCATGGCTTTTGGATGGCAAGTTAGCTGGATCTGGAATGCCAACTACTATCGAAGAGATAAACTGGATTCAAAAGCAGGGAGTAAAATCAATTGTAACCATGACAGAATACAAATTGCCGCAGACTTGGATTGATGGAATAGAATATCTCCATGTCCCAACAGAAGACCTCACAGCTCCAGACATTGACAAGATAGACTCCACCGTTGATTATATCGCAGAGCGAATTAAGAACAATGAACCAGTAATGGTCCACTGCGCTGCAGGAATCGGAAGAACTGGAACAATACTTGCCAGTTATTTGATAAAATATCAGAAAATGTCAGCTCGAAAGGCAATTGAAACTGTTCGTAAAGAGAGACCTGGATCGATTCAATCTACTTCTCAGGAGATAGCTGTATCAACTTATGAGAAATTCATTAAATCAGAAAAAACCTCTGATGATTTTTGATAGATAATTACACAAATATGAAATTGTCATAATAAGAATTATTCTGATATATTTTTTGAAACCTTAGGTTTCTAGTGATTTTCTTGAATTATTTGTGAAATGAGATCTCCCTGTCCATCATAGAGGATTGCATTAATTCCATGCATTTTTGCAACATCAGTATTTTCTTTTTTATCGTCAATAAGGAAAATCTCACTATGCTGGTGTTTTTCAAGTAGATAATCGAAAATTTTCGGGTCCGGTTTAGCTAGACCAATTTCATTGGAAAAATATACGTGATCAAAATTAGTGAACCAAATGTCAGGTAAAACCTTTCTTGTCTCCGGAGTGATATTAGATAGAATACCTATCTCATGGTTACATTTTTTCAAATAGTTAGCTAGCCCAAGAATATTTTCGTTGAGGCTAGCGTATTTCTGAAAAGTCTCAGAAATAATATTATGATTAATTATTAGATTTCCAACTGTTTTTTGCCAAAATTCTATCTCAGAAATTTTTCCTGTAAAGAGTAATGAGATGTGAGATTCAAAATCTTGTATTATCTTATGTTTTGATATTTTAGTCTGTTTTGATATTTCCTCGTATAACCAATCATCTTGCCAGTTTAACAAAACTCCACCAAGATCAAAGAAAATAATTTTTTTCATGAATCATTTTTCAAATAGTTTAAAATAAAGCATTGGCGCTTTTTTCGGGTGTTTATTCAGGTATAGATATGGTCTCGAGTTTACCATCAACAATTTTTACAAATAGGAATCTATTGTCTTTAAAAATTAGGGTGATTCCACCTTCTGCATCCGGCTCCTCAATTTCTAAAACTGGTTGACCTAGTAATCCGTCATATTTTGCCATTGAGTAAACGGTAGAATTGTTGTTTATAATTTTTTAATTTACTGTTATTTCGATTTCCTTAGAAGAACCTTTGGCGTCGCCCGAGTCAGTCCAGAGGTGTTTTTGCCAAGACACCCAAGCCTCTGCACTTATCTTGTGTTTGCCTGATCCAAGCTGGGATGCCTTAATTGTAATTTTTTCATTAAAGTCTAGCAATTCAGATTTTACTTCTTCCTCGGTTAGCTTGATGAACGGCTCAAAGTTCTTTGCCACCTGAACCCAGACCCGCTTTTCTTTCATTGGGTTTACCAGTTTGGGATTTCTAGTCCAGAAAAATGATGCCTTACGATAAGTGTCGATGTCTTTGAGTTCCTTTTTTCTAAATCCGCCGGAGGTAACCTTGATTCCGTATTTGAGTTTGAACAAATTGTCATATTTGTTGTAGGATTCAGTCCAGTTTTTCTCGTTTAGCGCATCTCGCAAATCGCCCTTGATCTGAAATGATGCCGTGATTACGATATCGTCCGATATAGAGTATTCAGGCTTGTCCACTGTTAATGTTATTTCCGTGAGGGTCGTTGCGCTTCCCATGCTTGACGATGATTTATATCCACAATAAGTGGTTTTCCGATAGATTGAACGTACAGGTAGTTAAGTCCTCCCAAAAAGAGACCGAACTGGTTTTGAAGGATACCGACATTGGAACTCTGTATATAGTCCAGCACGAGCTGCTCAAGGACAGCCAAGTCGAGTTTGCAGGTGTAATTCTAAGACACCCACTGACTGCCGAATACAGAATGCGTATCAATTCCTCCAAGGGCAGTCCTCTAAAGGAAATGGAAAAGGCTACAAAATCAGCAATAGAATCAGCCCAGGAACTAAAATCACTAATCCACTCTAAAATCAAAGGTGTTTAGATGCAATTTTGCCCCAAGTGCAATCTGCGGTTAAAGAAAGGTACATGCACAAAATGCGGTTATTCCGAAGCTGCCAAAACTGAAACAAAAAAATCTTCTGCAGAAATGGACAAGTCTTTTACTGTATTTGAGGAAGATGATGAAAGAGAGAAACTACCAACAATCAAAAAGGAATGTGAAAAGTGCGGAAATGATGAAGCAGTCTGGTGGATGCTACAGACGAGATCTGCGGATGAACCAACAACACAATTCTACCGGTGTTCAAAATGCGCGCATACTTGGCGTGACTATTCGTAAAAAAATAACCTTTAACTGGAAGCGCAAGACAGATAGCTAAATGGTGTTTTCTGCAAAGACAAGCGGATCTGATGAATGGAAGGCAATTTTGTCTGCCATTTCCACACTTGTAGAAGAGGCCACATTTGAGGCAACAGTTGAAGGAATCAGCTTTCGCGGAATGGACCCCTCACATGTTGCTCTAATTGACATTTCCTGGCCAAACTCGGCGTTTGAAAAATACGAGTGCGACGGCCCAATAAAGTTCGGAGTCAGAATTGATGAATTCTCCAAATTGATCAAAAGGTCGGACAAGTCAGATTCCATCCAAATTAGTATAGCAGATTCCATGTTATTGATAGTAATTGGTAAAAACAAGCAATACAAAATGAGATTAATCGAATCCTCGGCAACCGACACACCACTGCCAAAAATTCCATATGATGCAAAAATAGGTATTGCAAATACCCTATTTGATAAAATTCTGGGCGATGTCCAAGTTGTATCTGACTATCTTACTATCAAGACAGACGAGTCCAAGGCAGAGTTTTCTGGAAAAGGCGATTCTGGCGAGGTTCTCATATCACTTCAAAAACAGCAAGATGAGCTAACAGAGATAACATCAAAGGTAGAATCTACAGGTACATACAGCCTCGAATACCTAAATCCGATAGTAAAGGCAGTGGGTGCAGCAACCGGTATTATAGTATGCGAGTATTCTTCTGCCAAGCCACTGAGAATAGAATTCAAGGTTGCAAACATGGGTAGAATCCACTTTTACCTAGCACCGCGAGTAGAAAGTTAAAAGCATAAAAAGTCATTTTTGGGAGAGGAATCCAATGAGATTAGTAATCAAGTTTGGCGGAACTTCATTGGCATCACCTAAACACATCAAGGGCGTTGCAAAATTCATCCAAAACACTGGAAAGAAAAATCAGATTGTGATGGTGTGCTCTGCAATAAATGACACCACGGATGATCTGCTAGAAATTTCCGATTCAATAAAAAAGGAAAACCGTGTACAGGCAGACTCCATATTATCAAGATTAAGAAGACAACATTTGCAAATTTCAAAGGACACAATATCGAATTCCGTAATCAGAAAGGCGCTCATCCAAAAACTGGAATCCATACTTGATGAGCTGAAAGGCCTAATGCACGGGATGATTTTGTTAGGCGAGGTGACGCCGCAGTCGCTGGACTATCTTATTTCATTTGGAGAGCGATTATCAATAGAAATAGTATCGCATGCAATACTGGATCTCAAGACAAAGTCAATTGCACTGACAGGAAAAGAGGTGGGAATTGTCACAGATTCTAATTTCGGCCAATCAAAACCTCTAATGGATACCACTAGATTGCGTGTTTCTACAAATCTAGAACCATTACTATCAAAGAAATTCATTCCAGTTATTGGCGGATTTGCAGGGGCTGACCAGCACGGCCACGTCACAACGTTTGGTAGAGGAGGTTCTGACTATACAGCTACCATAATTACATCATGCATAAAAGCAGATGAGGTCTGGCTTATGAGCGATGTTGACGGCCTGATGAGCGCAGACCCAAAGATGGTCAAAAATGCAAAGGTGATCCCAGAGGTGTCCTATGTGGAAGCAATGGAGATGGCTCTTTTTGGAGCAAAGCAGATCCACCCACGCTCCTTTGAGCCATTATTATCAAAAAAGATACCGATGCGAATTCGAAGCACCTTTAATGTGAATAATCCCGGCACGCTGGTCACTGCAAATCCAGATGAGAAAACAAACAAGACCGTCAAGTGCGTATCCGTGATTCGCCATAATGGATTAATCGATATGCGTGGTGGAAGTATGGTTGGCGCACCTGGAACTGCAGCTACAATATTTACAACACTTGCAAAGGTAGGCGTAAATATAATGATGATTTCCCAGAGCCCGTCAGAATCCAGCATTTCTATTGTGGTCAAGAAAAACGATCTGGACAAGGCAGTGAACACAATGGAAATGGAACTATTAGGAAAGATAATCAAAAAAATTGATGTTACGACTGACGTTTCCATTATAGCTTTGATAGGTTCTGGAATGCGCGGAACAGTCGGTGTCGCATCGCGTGTCTTTGGTTCAGTTGCAAAAAGAAAGGCAAACGTAATGATGATTGCCCAAGGATCATCTGAGCTGAACCTGGCTTTTGTTGTCAAGGATTCAGATTGTGCAGCTGCCGTTCAAGCGTTACATGATGAGTTCAAGCTTGGAAGCTAAAAACGCTTAAACATCTTTGCAGAATCTAAGATACCAATGAACAAGTTTGTCATTTTTGCAATAATAGCTATTCCAGCGCTCGCTGTCTCGTTTTTGGTATCAGACCCATTTGCAGTTGCAAAACCTCAAAGCAAGGTTCACTTCACCAAGACGTTTGTCTCATCTGCTGATCCCGGGAGTGGAAGTGGTCAGTTCGCACTAGTACTCGCGCCAAACCGCGACAGCATTTATACAGGATCTCTGACATTTACTGCAAATAATCCAGTTGAAGTTCTGGTTTTACATCATATTCCAAGCCAGGATTCCCGTGGTCAGCCAACATGGAGTGTTGACGGGAATACAATTTACGGACTGACAGAAATCGAGGCTAAAAAGGCAGGAACATTCGACTTTACGGGTGCGGCAGTTGCATTTCGTAGTGTTACTCCATTTGTAGTAACAACAAGCGTTGATGGATGGATTCGTGGACAGCCAGTTGAACTGATATCGCAAACATATGAAATCAAGGAACAAGAAATAGAACTCTTAGACCAAAACATTCCAGTCGCAATTCCAATGCGTGACGGATTCTACGGCAAAGGTTCTATCAGCTATATCATTACAGATTCCAGCAATAAGACAATATCGGACAAGCTGACACAAAAGCAGGGCTGGAATGTCAAGTTTGCTCCAAAGCTTAGGTGGGCACCAGCATCAGCTCAAGATACCATATACGCATTCACAAACGGAATCAGGGGAGACGGCATCTATGGATTCCAAGGAGAAGTCTTTGGTGTAACTCCTGCACAAAAAGAATACACACCGTTAGCTAGTCTGGTTACAGTATCCTGGAAAGCAGGCCAAAAGCCACAAGAAATCCAGTCAGTAGAAGACATACTAAAGGCAGAGAAAGATTCCCGACTAAGACTGACAAAGACAAATGTTACAGTGAATGTTCCACAGATAATTTGGCCTGGAGGACAGATCCAGACTACAAACAGTACATCATTGGATAATGTTCAGGTCTTGGAGATAAACAAGGATTCCAAAAAGGTGACATTTGTTGCACATAGGGCTTGGGGTCCTGACGGCCGCATCACCTACTATATTATTCCAGACGCGACACCAAAGGGGCCGGCTGATATAATGAAGGTTCCAGTGTCTGGCAAGCTTGCAAAGATTGCCACATCAAATGTAATATCTGAAATGTACCAGTTCAAAAATGGGGTAAAAGGTGCAGGAACGCTTGGATATCAGCCTGGCGTGTTGAGCTCAGCACTGGATGAAAGATACATTCCAGTATGCAGAATTTCCATAGTAGAGTGGAAGGACGCTAAGTCCGCCATTCCATTGCAGACAATTTCAGACATAGAATCCAAAAGATCAGACGGCTCTGTCTTTGTCACACTTGCTAGGCCGCAAAGCGAAGACCACATTGTGAACTGCCCAATCATAGAGTCACCAAAATCCAACAAGGGATAAATTAGCATTTTAGAAAAAAAAATCACTTGACAGGAAAACTCTACATTGTTGGCGTGGGCCCCGGAGCGCACGATCACATGACTTTTCGCGCAAAACAAGTCATTGAGCAAAGCGACACCATAGTGGGCTATGACACCTATGTTGGATTGGTAGAAGATCTAATTCAGGGAAAAGAGATCCACCGATATGCTATGACCCAAGAAGTGGAGCGAGCAAAGCAATGCATCGAGCTTGCCCTCTCTGGTAAAATTGTATCGCTGGTTAGCAGTGGAGACCCAGGAATTTATGGAATGGCAGGCCTAATCTACGAAACACTGGCAGAAGCTGGTTGGGATCCAAAGACAGGCCTAGAAGTAGAGGTAGTACCTGGAGTGTCTGCCCTAAATTCATGTGCTTCCTTGATTGGCTCGCCACTGATGACAGATTTTGCAGTAGTATCGATGAGTGACTTGTTGGTACCATGGGAAATTATATTAAAGCGAGTCGAGGCTGCAGCCCATGGCGACTATGTAATTGTGATTTACAATCCATCAAGCAAAAAAAGAATCCACCAACTACAAGATACCAGAAAACTTTTACTAAAATACAGAAAGCCGACCACGCCAGTTGCCATCATAAAGGGCGCATACAGAGAATCTCAGACAATAGTAATTACTGATCTAGAAAACATGGAATCGTATGCAGACAAGCTAGGCATGATCAGTACCGTGATAATCGGCAATTCTTCTACGTATAATTTCAAGAACTTGATGATAAATCCGCGAGGATACACATCGAAGTATAATCTGCAGAGCTAGACAGAATTTTTTATTGCGTCGCGAGTGTCGTCGTCCATTTGTAGCTTGTCACGTATTGGCGCTATGATTTTGACCAGATTTTCCGCTACAACATTTTTGAGATCCATTGGGTGCAGCTTTCCTGCGCCAAAGTCAGATTCCATCTGGGAATAATTGGAATAAGTTACATTTCCGCCGAACTTTTCCGGCCTTTCCACACTGAGCTCGGGCATTTCATGGAACAAGATGTGCTTTGCTATTTGGAATATTGGATTGTTTGCCTTTCCCTGCTCGCACCACCCCTTTTTTATCTTGGATTTTATTTCATCATCAGAATCATGAATAAAAACACCAGAGCCAGGCTTTGATTTTGACATTTTTGAGCCTTCTCCATCTGTAGTTATTGGTTCAGTCAGTCCCGGCAACAAACCATGGTGGATGGCAACTGGTACCTTCCACTTCATTTTTGGAAATATTTCTCGGACCAGCATGTGGATTTTTCTCTGGTCCATTCCCGCATGCGCTATATCAACATCTATTGTATGGATGTCTACTGCCTGCATCGGCGGATACAACAATTTTGAGAGGTCGACTTTCTCGTCGCTTTCTGACCTTCCCATGATTGTCATTGCCCTCATTGTTCTGGCAAGAGTCATGTGCTTCGTAAATAACACAAAGTTCTTCCAGTATTCCTTGTGGGAATCATACAGTTCACTTCCGCGAATTATATTCACACCTGGACAGACCAGTTTGAATGCACGCTCGTAGTAATGGGATACTTTGGTTATGGTATCCCAGTTACCGCCAAGTTTGTCGTTGATTAGCGTGTGCCAGTCTGCCAAAAAGACATTGCATTCAACGCCAGCTTTGATAAAATCATTAATCTTGAATCCAGTACTGATAAGACTTCCCAGGTGCAAAAATCCGGAAATCTCCAATCCTATGTAATGTCGCGGCTTGGAATTTGTCGAAAATAGGTTTGTCAGTTCCTCCTGCGTAACTATTTCTTCTGTTGGGGGCCGCAAGACCAGCTCTACTTTGCTTGTTACATCCAATGGTACTGGGTTTTGATTATAATCCTATAAAGTTACGTTTCTAATTCATCATGTGTTTTTCTTGGTCTAGTCGACAAGTAAAAGGCATGAGCTGAAATCAGAAATGCTACAAGGAAGATCTTTGTGGCAAATATCAAATTCCATGGCCTTTCAACATCCGGATATGCAATGGTTAGCCTGTCAATGTCTGGCACTTGTCCGTTTGCTGTTCCTGCAGATATCAGTGCATTGAGAACTGTGAAATTATACAATACTTCATACAGACTTATGATTGCAAATCCCAAAAGCATCAGCTGCAACAGAGACATTCGCCAGGAATAGAGTCGTACTACCTTTTTCCATCCGATTCTTGAAACGCAATACCAGCCTATAATACACGCAAAGAAAAGCCATGTGATTAATTTTGCAAAATGGGGAAATGGAATGTGTGTGGTGACTAATACCTCTCCCATCACATATGTACCCTTTTGCTGCCATTCAGTCAGCATTGCCCATGTACCATATGCCATAATAGATAACATCAAAAAAGCACATACGTAGAAAATGTACAGGTATACCTTGTATCCAGGATCTGTTTTCTGCAAGTGACGAGACATGTAATTGCCAAAAATTGTGATTTGGATATAAGAATTGTCCATTTATGAAATGAGGTTTAATTAGCATCCATGTCAAACGACAAATCATGAAGGTTCCAGTGAACATCCCTCTCGTTGGCAGAGAGGAAATTGCCGAAGTCACCGCCGTTCTAAAAAAAGGCGCACTCACATCTGCTGTTAGGGATGGTGGGCCAAACGTCCAGGAATTTGAAAGACTGGTCCGCTCTTTTGTAAAATCAAAATATGCAATTGCTGTCAATTCTGGTACTGCCGCACTACAAGCTGCCCTTTATGCCCTTGATGTGAAATCCGGTGACGAAGTTGTATTACCTTCATTTACCTTTGTTGCCTCCGCAAATTCTGTTGTTTCTGTTGGCGCAAAGCCGGTCTTTGTAGATATCACACGCGACAATTACACCATGGATCCTGAAGACCTGCGGAAAAAAATAACCAAAAAAACCAAGGCGATCATCCCAGTACACCTGTATGGAAATGTGTCATATATTGACGAAATATCTGAAATTGCGGCCAAAAGCCACATTCCAATAATAGAGGATGCCTGCCAGTCGATGGGCTCTACATACCGCGGAAAACAAACAGGCACATTCTCAGAACTTGGTTGCTTTAGCCTATATGCCGCCAAAGTAATGACATCTGGCGAAGGCGGAGTAATCACCACATCAAACGAAAAGCTTCGTGACAAATTACTAATGATTAGAAACCATGGGATGGTTCACGGATATGATACCAGAATTCTGGGCCTGAACTTGCGGTTGCCGGAGATCAATGCAGCAATTGCCAAAGTACAGATGAAAAAGCTTGCAGGATTTTTGAAAAGGAGATCACAGAACGCCAAAATCTTAACGGATCTCCTTTCTGGCGCAGATGTTACATTACCAGTACCAAGAAAGCACGAAAAGGTAAACTGGTATCTGTATACTGTATCTAGTAAAAACAGGGACAAGATCTCAAAAGCACTAAACGAAAACGGAATTGGAGCTACAGTATACTATGGCACACCCGTCCACAAGACCCCTTATTACAATCAAAAGACAAAGCTGTTAAACACGGAATGGGCTGCAAAAAGTGTCCTTTCACTGCCAGTACAGCCACAAGTAACGCAAAAACACCTAGAAACCACGGCTAGAATAATAAAATCACTATGAATCTGGGCCAAATTGCAGGCGAAATTTGCAAGGTTGCTTTTCCTATTCCAGAGGAGAAATTCATCGGAAAATCAATCGGCATTGCAATATGCACATTATCCAGTATAGAACTGCTAAAAGAAATATCCCAGTCCCAGATTATGGACAAAATCGCAATTGCTGCAAGACTTTTCTCAGAGAACAGGGGAATTGATGAGCTGGTAAAATATGTAAATCAGAATCCAAACCTGCATACAATCATTGTTTGTGGAAATGAAGTATCAGGCCACAAGACAGGCCACGCATTGTTTTGCCTGCACAAATACGGGGTAGATGATTCCAACCGAATAATAAATTCAGTCTCCCCTGATCCAGTATTGAGAGTATCAAAAAATGAAATTATAAATTTTCAAAGAATAAAGTTAGTTGATCTGATTGGCAAGACCAAGCTGGAACAGATTATAGTCTAGTAGCCGTTTTTCTGCCTGTTTCGGTTAATCTCGTTTTTCTTTCTATATTCTGCTACAATATCGTCTGGCGTGAGGTTTAGCTCCAGTGATGCCTGCACCACAAAATGCCAAATGTCGATTAGCTCCTCTTTTGCATCATCCATACTAAACGGAGTTGGTTTTTTCCACCACTTCCAGTTTGTTAAGCGTTGTAGTTCCACTGCTTCATGTATTATGGCGGTGGTTAGCGCAGATATGCGACCTTCCGAGTCCTTTGGATATCTATCCAGGTTCATCATCTTGGTTAGTCCCTTTTGCATTACAAATATCTCATCTAGTCTGTCCATCAAAACTTTACGCATAGATCTGCTAGATAACCTTTCAGAAATCGATCATTGATTGGTATTTTTTTATTCTTCTTTGGATCATGTCCTTGGTTATGCTGGTTAATCCGTCAAGGCCATACTTTTCTACGGCAAAAGAGCCCATTACATTTCCATATATTACTGCCTTTTTGATTTCAGAAATTTTGGTAGAGTTTTTGCTTGCTAGGTATCCAATCATTGCGCCCGCAAAAGAGTCGCCTGCGCCAGTCGGGTCCACAATGTCTTCCAGGGAAAACGCAACTGAAGGAAATATTACATCATCAAAAAATAGAAGCGAGCCGTGCTCTCCTTTTTTTATAATCACGTATTTTGCGCCCCAGTCCATCATTTTTTTTGCGCATTTTATGAGATTGTGCTCTTTGGTAAGCAGTTTTGCCTCTTCGTCATTGATAACGACAGTGTCGACTGAGCCAATCATCTTGATTACAGAATTTCGCTTGGAGTTTATCCAAAATTCTATAGTATCGCACATGGAAAATTTCACATTGTCAAATTCGCGGATGATTTTCGTGTTCTGGTCTGGGTCGTTGTTTGCCAAATACACAAACTGAGATTTTCTGTATTTTTCAGGCACCACTGGCTGAAATGATCCCAAAACATTGAGCTCTGTCTTATTCGTGGTTCTAGTGGAAAGAGTCTTGTCGTAGCTGCCGTCATAACGAAATGTTTTGCCTTTGTGTATTGCGAGTCCTTCCAAATCCAGATGTTTTTTTAGAATATTGTGATATTTTTTTGGAAAGTCGGTTCCAACCACCGCTATTAGACCAGTCTCTACAAAAAAGCTGGCAGAGACTCCCGCAAATGTCGCAGCTCCTCCAAGTACATCCTTAAGTATTTTGTTTGGCGTACGAATTGTGTCCAGGGCAGTAGAGCCAAAAACAGTAAGCATTGTTTGAAAAATTATGCGTCTGCTATAAATTCCCTAGTCTGGTCATGTGTTGGGTAATACGTAAATGGCACATCTATTGACGCAAACAATAGCTGGTATTTTGTAACACCGGAGATCTTTATCTGCGAGTTTTCCGATGCTATCTGGTCTTTAAGCCAGACTCCGCTAGTTGTTGCGGAACCCAGTGCCGGCAATGCAAATGGATCCAGCTCACCTGTCCCAATTGTCTTGTCGTTTGCGATTATTGTAAATTCGGTTTTCCCTGCAGTCAGAAATAGCAATGATGGATTGTTAAACTCCAGCTGAAAATTGTATAGTGAGCCCTTGTCTGATTTTTCCAATAGCTTGCTTTCGATTATCTTGGCATTGATTTGCGAGGCAGACGCGTACTGAGTATAGCCAAATACCATCAGGCTCACCATTATTATGATAGTGGCTGCTGCCTTTTTTGCCATGCCAAATACTCTGAAATTGGCTTTTGTGCAAAGGAGGCAAAAAGATCATCATTTGGTGTGTAAAAGTTTTGATCCACCCTTTGAGTTCATTTAAGCTTGCAAGATAAATCAAATTCCGCATCACTTTTAGTATAATGGCAAAGATAAGGCTAAGGTTCGGCGTAAATGAAGTAGAGATTGACTCGCGGGACTTTTACATCGATAACGACACTGTATCCAAGGTAATTGCTGACTTGGCGTTTCGACTGCAGGAAAACTCGGCAAAAATAAAAACTAAAGAGCCAAGACTGGAAGTCCAAGACATTGCCACAACATACGAATCAAACTTGAGCTATCTTAAGATGCTCAAGGACGCCGAAGTACACGAATCAGAGTTTACCGCGCCAAGGCAAATCTCTCCAGAAGAGCTGCCAAGCAAAATTGAAGGGTTGGAGATGGATGGATTTTTCGCAAAGCCACGAACAGTATCGGAGACCGTAGAGCAGCTTCTCCAGCACGGAATGATTGTAAGCCCGCTTGCAGTATCCAAGATATTAGCAAAGATGGCGTTTAACAAGGAGCTGGAAAAGAGCTCTGAGCAGAAAAAGACCTTTTACCACAAGATACTGCTCAACTAGAATACTTACAGATATCGCATTTCTGGAAGATAGTTCCATCTAGGTGATCAAAGTGCGTATTGCATTGAAGACAAGTATGGTGCATGTCAAAATATCCGTCGGATTCTTTTTTCCCCACCTGAAATGATTCCAAGAATGGACTCTTACATTTGATACAGTGGCACCCACAGTCGCACTTCATCGTTTGGTACAGAATGATTTGCGTTAATAATTCTGACTCACATATTTATACCAAAATGCACCATAAAATTTGTTGGTCAAAAAAAGGATCATACCGCTGGAAATCGACGATCACTACAAATTGTTTGGAAAGGAGCCATGGGAAGTAGACTATGGGGAAAAGTGCCCCGTGTGCAATGTTAGAATAGATGAGTATGGATTTTGCTCTTGCGGCTCTAGTGGCGACTGAATCTGGTGGAATAAACCACGGCAACCATTGCTGCACTCAACACCAAAACTGTGGCTAGCGGAAATTCCGGCACAACCGATACTCCTAGAATTGTTATTGTTCCTACTTCATGCGGATAGAGATGTAGCCAAACATTACCGTCTTGGGTTATTCGCTCTTGTTTTTGTATTAATTTGTCGTTGAGTGACACTTCGTATGGGTTCCATAACAAGTCTTGGGGAATTATCAGTGTGATGGGATAGTTGGGCTCGTTTACATCAAAGCTTAGAATCTTGTTTGGTTGATCCAGAGTTATTTTGGAAATTTCTGTCTGGGTTATAATTTTAACATCGAATGTTTGGCCATCCCATGTTACTTGTTTTGTTATAATGGTTGGCTCTAGTTCGTATTCCAGCTTCATTTGGCATCCATGGCAGAGCAATCCCTTTTGGTCTCCCAGTCTGATTAGATTTTCATTTACATAAAACAAATCCACTCCTTGTGGCAAATAGAATGCGGTTTCTGCCAAATAGACATAGTCCCACGTCCACAGACCATTCTTTTCTTGTATGACTCCCTCAATGTCATATTCGATTGTGATGTCTTCACCTGATGGGAACAGGAGAATTCCCGGATTTTTGTCACTGACCTCTGCATACATTGGCTCTTCTCCTTCATCATCAATTATGGTAAAATTGGTATAGTCAGGCGATAGAAACTCGACTTGCTTTGGACTGTCTGGTTTTTTGACTTCATGAGTTACGTGCACGTCACCATTTTCTGAGATTCTAATGGAGACCCGCTGGTCTGCCGGCTCGCCGATTTTGATTTCTTGCGCAAATGCCGAATATGAAAATATGGTAGATATCAACAATATTGCAAGAATTGCTTTCATGTTTATTCAGAGATTGTAACCTTGGTCATTCGTACTTCTTGGAGTGGGCAGTCGTTTCTATCCCTTTGCTGGGAAACAATTTGATCGGCGATTGGCATTCCCTCTAGGACCTCGCCGAAGACGGTGTATTGTCTGTCCAAAAATGTGCTGTCTGAAGTTACAATAAAGAACTGCGAGCCTGCGCTGTTTGGATCCATTGCTCTTGCCATCGATACTATACCCCTCAAGTGTGATCTAGTGTTGAATTCCGCCTTGATTGTATAGCCTGGGCCGCCTTGACCCCACCTGGACTTGTCTGCGGTCTTAGTGTTTGGGTCTCCGCCCTGAATCATAAACCCAGGAATCACCCTGTGGAACAAAGTGCCATCGAAAAATCCTGACTGGGCAAGCTTTACAAAGTTTCGAACGTGTTCTGGTGCAAGTTCCGGCAGCAATTTAAATACAATTTTTCCAAACTTGGTTTCGATTGTTGCCTGGGTCAATTATACGACGATTCATCCCCTGAGCATAAGAGTCTTACTGTTGAATTATTTTGAAAGTGTTTTGTAAAAATTACAATTTTTAATTTTTGAATTTTTGTCCGAATCGAAAATCGTTTTGCAGTGCTCCGGCAATCATTACGATTTTCATATTATAATAATTTTTTCCAGCTCAAGAAAACTTAGATTTTTTTCCAAGAAAAGTTATAGTCTTATATAGATCGGGAAAAATTACAATTTGTGAATCGCACAAATCAAAGCACCGTTATCAAAGCAGCAATCAATACTTACCTTGAGAAGGGGCTGACAGACAAGCAAGACATTTACAGCAAAGTTGTCGAAGAATTAGGCGTTCCAAGACCGACTGTGCGAAGGGTTGCACGCGATCTCAGAAATGAGCTTCTGTCAAAAATAAAGATTTTACAATCTGAAATCCCGCAAGAGATTACCGTATCAGAAAAAGACGAATAAAATTCGTTTAACTTTTCTTTTATTATTTTGAGATTCTGCATTAACATTATATTCGACTTTTCTAGACTTAGTGCATGGGTTATCTGCGAAACCACCTAGCGACAGTAGTTACTAGTTGTTTCGCGGTATTTCTGACAGGTATGTACTTTTACATGCCTCCGATACTGCACCAACTCCTCCTAGTTTCTATCATAGTCACTTGGTTTTTGGTTGTAGTCTGCTATTTGGCGCAAAAAAGCGTTGACTGGACTAAAAAGTATGGTGTTCATGAGCATTCTCATGTAGAACACGGCCTTAGCCATCCGCATGAGGAAAAAAAAGTCGACTAAAACAACAAACATCTCAGTAGTCGAGCTAAATCAATTTCTGAGTCATTTACCGCTGAGCTAAACGAGCTCAAAGATGAGGTAAAGCTCGAGGACAATGAAATAACATGATGCGACAGGAATTGCCAATTTATAGACGATCGTCCAAATAGAGGCGGTAAAGGTAGTACTTGCAAAATTTCAATGGAGCTATTGCAAAAAGAAAATAATCACTTGCAGTGAGAGCAAGACTTAGTTCCACGATGATTTTTCTTGCATCCAGGACAACTAATTGCACCGCCAAAATGGCACTTGCACGTGCAACCATCGTTTAGCTGTTCCATGTGTATCATTGATACGTCATCTTAATATTTGACTTGGGCAAAAAATCGTTAATGTTCGTAAAGGCAATCATTGCAGTAATTGCATTTGCAGCTGTAATGACAACAGTAAACTCGGCATTTGCAGAAACAAGCCTGACACCAATCAATTCCTCAATAGGACTAGAAAAAACAGAAGTGCCGTTTTCTGCTCCAAAAAACAACAAGCTTCCATGGGGATTTGTTGAGGGAAAAATTACAAACCCAGTTGAGGGGTATCCAGTGATAATTCAGATCTTTAAAAATGGCGATCCAATCCACTTTGCACAGACCGATGTCAAGAAAGACGGCTCTTATGAGTACAAGTTCCGAGTAAGAGATGTCAGTGGATCAAAGGTTACAGCGATCTATGAGGGTAACTATATCGTCAAAATATTCAAGGTAGTGTACCTGCCTGCAACTTCTACTTTGGTCTAGAAGCAAGCAATATTGTTTCATCAACTAGCTCTCTGAGCTTGACTTTGCTTGCCTCTTCGATTGTTCCGTCCTTAATTTGTTCTACGGTCATGAATACTACCTTGGGGTTTGTTATGACTTTGAAATATGACATCAGTTGGGTCAGTAATGTTTGTACGTCTGTAAAGCCTATTGTGCCTGAGGCCAAAATTGCAAGTCCTGCGGTTTTTCCGGCAGTAGATTTGTAGTTGACATACTCAAAGAGATTTTTGAGTGCGGCGCTGAAAAATGAGTTGTAGATGGGCGTGCCAATCAACCAGACGTCTGCATCCATTATGTCCTTTGCTGCTTGGGTTGTTGTATCAGAATAGGTCACGTCGTAGCCCTTGTAACAGTCAACCATACCATCGGACAAATTGATGAATTTTGTTTCTGCGTTTTTTGACTTGGTATATTCGTGGACAAACTTCATCATTACTTGAGTTACTGCTTGTTTTCGTGGGCTGCCAGAGATTACAACTATTTTCATCAGGTTAGGTTTCTTTGTTCTTTATTTAAATTAGAAAGTAGGTTTGGCAATACTTGATAAAATAATGGTAAGCGGGCTTGGAGGGCTTCGATCCCTCGACCTGTAACTTAGGAGGCTACTGCGCTATCCATGTTGCGCGCCAAAATTGGCTCTGCGCTACAAGCCCAGAACAAAACTGTGGGTTTTACTTCATAAAAGCGTAATCAAGATTTGTTCTGATCAATTCGTTGATTTTGTTCCATAGTTCACTTGATGTTTGGCCCCACTTTTCAAAATAGACAACGTCCTTGAGCTCAAGACGCGGAAGCCATTTTGCATTCTCCAAGTCAGGCTTTTCTGCAAATTCCTCCACATGTCCAAGGCACAGATACGCAACAGGCACAATATGCTCTGGCAGATTTAGTGCTTGCTTTAGGGTTTCATTGGACAGAATACTGACCCAGCCAACTCCGATTCCTTCTGAGCGGGCTGCAAGCCATAAATTCTGCACCGCGCAGCAAACACTATAGATACCCGTTTCTGGGATGCTTGACCTGCCAATCACAAATGGTCCGAATCTGGCTGGATCATAAGTAATGCACAGATTCACGTCAGATTCCAAAATTCCTTCCAGCTTTAGCAAGAGATATTTTTCCTTTTTTTGATCATTGACATCATTTGATGAGCGGAATTTTTCAGCTTCAAATGATTCTTTGACCTTTTGTTTCGTGGTGTTATTCCTAATCAAAACAAAATTCCACGGTTGGGAGAATCCAACAGATGGTGCATGATGAGCTGCATTAAGAATTCTTGCTAGTGTCTCATCCGGAATTGGTTTTGAGTTAAAATGGGATCTAACGTCTCGCCTTGTGAAGATTGCCTTGTAGAGTCCAGACTTTTCTTGGCTGGAGAATTCGCTCATGAATCTGTTGGTGTTGTTTAAAGGTTAATAATGTAGAGCTCATGGTCTGTACTTTATTGGGCCGGTAGTCTAGTTGGTTAGGATACCGCCTCGACACGGCGGTGATCGAGAGTTCGAATCTCTCTCGGCCCACCTTTTACAAAATTATTGAGAAATGTTGAATTCTTTTTCCACTAGACTCCAAGCAGATTCTACCACGACTAGACCCTTGGCTGAATACATTATTGGGGTTTTTGTTGTGATTGCTATGTACTGGTCGGCATTTTCTGGAGTTTTAGTCAGAGTAAACGGACTTGGGAGCTCAATTTCGGCATTAGGATAAAATGCCGCGCGACCAGGCATTGCGACATCTTCTGTAGAGTATTGGCTTTTGCCAAGCGAGACACCGTTTGCAAATAATTCATAGTCAATTCTAGATATGGTGAATGTCTTGTCGCTTGGATTTCTTATTACAAAGCCGACATCAAGCCTTGCCTTTCCTTCAATGGAGTTTTCGCTAACTAGTTTGACTGTGCCCATGTCTAGCTCGATCATTTCCAGTTTTGGATTATCCAGGCTTGCGTACCAAGTGATGCCTCCGAGCATTGCCAGTAGGCAACCAATCGCTCCATAGAGAATCACCTTACTTTGTATAGCCAATTAATGGTAACAAATTATCTGAACTAAAAAATGTTGGTTTCAGTTAGATAATATTTGAAGTAAAACTTGGGAATTTGTTGGCATTAGAGCAAGCAATCATAATGTGGATTCATTTGATTTGTTCGGCAATCTGGGTTGGCGGTTCGCTGTTCATTGCCATAGTTTTTGCTCCAATACTAAAGACAATGGCGCCAACCATTGAAGAGCGACTGCAAATAATGATCAGAGTAGGAAGGCGATTTAACAAAATCGCAATACCTGCCTTGTTGATATTGATTGCGACAGGAATCTGGAGCTCTCACCAAATTTTGAGCAAACCAGAATTTTTGTTTATGTCTACCTATGGCACAATGCTGATAATCAAAATGCTCCTAGTAGCTGCGCTTTTGGTTTCATATGCAGTCCATGTGAGAATTATTCGAAAGGACATTGAAGAAAAAATAATGCAAAAGGAGCTGAACGCAGCTCAAGTAGCCAAGCTCCGAAAAAAGATCATCATCGTAGGCGAGGTAACAGTAGTTCTGTCCGTTTTGGTGCTATTGTTTGCCGCTATTCTAGATGCTGGCCTCTGAGCCTACAATTCTGACTTCATAGCCGCCGTCGATTTTGCCTACACCATACTTACAGCCAGTGATCTTGGATGTGATGTAGAGGTTTGTCTCAAGATGTTTTGATATTTCTGGTACAGTGAAAATAGACATTTCTTTGGCTAGCGCAAGCGGCGTTACGAGTATGTCAGAGAGATTAGAGTCTGCACCAAGGGTTGATGAAGTAAATGAGATTGTTGCATCTTTGCCAAAGCTTGACTTGTTTTGGACATGCAACAGCTCGTCTACACCATTTATGGAAGAAGAATCATGACTATATATCAAAAATGATGCGCCAGGGTTGAGTGCTTGATCTTTTGTGATTTGTGTTTGTGCAGAGAATCCTTTTTGCTCTAGTGTGTTTTTTGCAAAAGTGATATGATTTCCAATTTCATTTTGTGATGTTCCAGAGAAAGAGCAGAGAATTTTTGCCTCCTTTGTTGTTCTTTGTGATAGATGAATTGGGACTAGTTTATGGCATGGAAAAATTGTTACGTCTACTTGGCCTCCTCCCTTTGGGTAATATCCACGCTTTTTGATGCTCATCTCAAATTTTATGCCAAGGCGTGAAAATGCTTCGCCTATAACAAATTTCGTATAATTTGATGTAGGACTCCATGGAACATCTGTTCCTCCAAAAATTGATAGCTCCAGTTTTTTTCCTGCAAGTGCTACGGCTGGAATTATTGCCTGCAAAATCAATGAGATGCTACCAGCAGTTCCGACATTTTCCTGCAGTCTCGTGTCTTGAATCTGTCCTGGTGAAAATGTAATGCTGGTAGAGCCGACTGTCAGTCCGTCAATTTTTGCATCACATATTTTACCGAGAAGCTTGATTGTAGATAGATGTGATGGTCGCAGTCCTGGAATCTTTCGGTTGTGGCGAATGTTTTCTATTTTAATTGGCTTTTGCGTTATGGTAGAAAGCGTAAGTGCGGAGCGCAAGATTTGTCCTCCGCCTTCGCCGTGCGAGCCGTCTATTAGCAGTGCTTCCATTTGTTCTGGTTTCATTGTTTAGTTTTTAAATCAAGTGAAGGCAAAAAAATCATGGATGGTCTTCTCATAGGCAGATTCCAGCCTTTCCATTTGGGGCATTTAGCCGCAGTAAAATTTGCATTAACTCAGGTGGATAATTTGGCAATAGGAATCGGCAGCTCTAATCGATTCAATGAAAAAAGAAACCCATTCACAGCAGAAGAGCGAAAAGAAATGATAGACTCATCCATGGAAAAATCTGATTTACAAAAATGTAAGATCTATTTTGTACCAGACGTAAACGATCATGCCAAGTGGACTTATCACGTTGACAGTATCATTCCAAAATATGATGTGGTATTTTCAAACGATGATTTTACGCATGAATTGTACAAAAAGCGAGAAATCCAAGTGATATCAGTTCCATTAAAACAGAGAGAAATCTTGTCTGGAACTGACATTAGGCAAAAAATAGCAACGGGTCAAAGCTGGGCCGAGTTTGTCCCACAAGGAACCGCAAAAGTAATGCTGAAAATTAATGCACAAAGTCGCCTAGCCAAACTTTAGTTTTAAATAAAGCCCGCAAAACAATCAAACTGCTTATGGAATATCTAGTCATGTTGCCTGGTCCAACAAACGTACCAGAGCGAGTAATGCGCGCAATGATGACACCGATGATAAATCATCGAAGTGACGATTTTGTAGAATTATACCAAGACGCTGTAGAAAAAACACAAAAAGTTTTCAAGAGTAGTGGTGAGGCAGTCTTGCTTTCAGCGTCAGGAACAGGAGCTGTTGAGGCAAGCGTTGTCAATATTGTAAAGCCGGGAGACAAAGTAATCATACCAACAAACGGAGAGTTCTCCGGAAGATTGGCACAGATGCTGGAATGGGCCGGCGCCAAAGTCATAAAACTGGAAAGCACACCTGGTACAAATGTAACATTTGATCAAGTAAAGGAGGCATTTGACAACAACAAGGACGTCAAGGCGTTCTATTGCGTATGGAATGAGACCTCGACAGGAACCATGATAAATTATTTGGATAGAATCAAGGATCTTACCGCAAGAAACGACGCATTCTATGTAGTAGACGGTGTTTCAATTGTCGGCGGCGAAGACCTGGAAACGGACAAGTGGGGAATCGACGTTGCGATGACGGGAGCACAAAAGGCATTTGCAGCACCACCAGGAATCTCGCCAATTGTTGTAAACGAGCGAGCCAAAAAATACATGAATGCAAATCCGCCGAAGACAATGTACTTTAATTTATCAAGATATTTCCACTATTACGAAGAGGCAAAGCACACGCCATTCACGCCAGCCCTCCCATTGTTATATGCATACAGAGAGGCAATGAACATCATACTAGAAGAAGGAGTAGATAATAGAATCAGAAGACACCGAGTCTGCTCACAGGCACTCTATTCTGGATTATCCGAGCTTGGTCTGACTCCATTTGCAAAAGAAGACGCAAGATCTACAGTTGTCGTTGCGCTAAACTACCTAGAAGGATTAGAGGATAAGACCTTTAGAAACACACTTGCAGAAAAGTTCCGAGTTCTGGTTGCAGGCGGATTTGGAAACCTCAAGGGTAAAGTGTTCCGTGTTGGCTGCATGGGTGAGGTTCAAAAATACCACGTTATGCGAACAATTTCTTCAATCGGCTCCACACTAGAAATGATGGGCTACAAGACCAAGCAGATGGAAGCCCTCAAAGTTGCCGAAGACAAACTCAAGCAGCTTTAATATTAGGAAATTCGAGGAGCGATCGCATGGCATTCACTAAAGGCTCATTGATTCTGATTGATTATACTGCCAAGGTAAAGGACTCTAACGAAGTAGTAGAGACCACTATTGCAGACGAGGCAAAAAAGCACAACCTATTCCAGGAAAACATCAAGTACCAACCAAAACTGGTCTCAGTAGGTGAGTCCTGGGTTCTAAAGGGTCTTGATGATGCTTTGGCAGGAGCAAAGATGGGCGATAATCTGACAGTAGATGTTACACCAGACAAGGGCTTTGGCGAGCGCGACACTGGAAAGGTCCGCATGATTCCACTAAGAAAGCTAGGCGAAGACGCAGACAAGGTCGGTGTCGGCGACACTATCGAAGTTGATCAGAAAACAGGAGTCGTAAGATTTGTCGGTTCTGGCAGAGTCCAAGTTGACTTCAACCACAGACTAGCAGGAAAGACAGTAGTGTATGATGTCAACATACTAAAATCACTAGAAATACCTGAAGACAAGATAAACGGCATTCTAAAAAGACATCTTCCAGTTGAGGATTCAAAGATATCATCAAAGCTAAACGGTAACACACTTGATGTTACCATTCCAGAAGAGATCTTTGGTGCAGAAAGCCTGAGAATTATCAAACACTTTATCCAGATGGACGCCTTCAAGTTTGTCCCGACACTGGAGAAGATCAATTTTGTTGAGACATACGTAAACAAAAAGGCAGAAAAGAAAGAAGAAAAGGCGGAAGAGGCAAAACCAGCTGAAGCTGCTCCAGCAAAAAAATAAACACTCCCAAAACTTAAGAGTCCCTCCTCGATTGTTGAATTATTGTCAGTAGTTACTGTTATTGGTGGAAAGGCGTCTGAAGATCTAGCAAAAAGACTGGCAAGAAAACTAAGGGCAAAATTTGTTTCATCTGAGCTTCGAGTCTTTCCAGATGGTGAGAGTAAGGTTACAATTTCTGCAAAACCCAAAGGCAAAATAATCGTAGTAAATTCGACATACCCACCAGTTGATACAAACCTGATGCAGACATTATCTCTTATCTCAAAAGCAAGGCAGTTCTCAAACCAAGTAATATGCGCAATACCATACATGGGTTATGCACGCCAAGACAGGGAATTTCTTCTTGGAGAGATAGTCACATTGTCTGTTATTGCTAAGCTTCTCTCGGCTGCAGGCGCATCAAAAGTAATAGTAGTTGACATGCACAGCATACTTGGGCTCAAGCACTTTACCATTCCAATAAGAAATGTTTCTGCCGTGCCGGAGCTTGCCAATTATCTCAAAAAGATCAAGCTCAAAAATCCACTTGTTGTATCACCAGACTTGGGAGGAAAAGAGCGGGCAAAGGAATTTGCAAGGCTCTACGGAACTGACTATATTGCATTGCAAAAACAGCGTGACAGAAAGACAGGCAAGGTTCAGATCATGACTGGAAACCTTGACGGAGTAAAGGGACGAGACTTAGTACTAGTAGACGACATGATAAGCACCGGTGGAAGTATTGTAAAGGCAACACAGTTTCTCAAGAAGCAAAAGTGCGGACGAATCTATGTGGTATGTACTCATGCATTATTAATTGACAATGCCGAAAAGAAAATCAAAAAATCCGGTGTCTCTGCCATTATATCTGCAAACACAATTCCTGGTAACACATCAATAGTAGATGTCTCTGGAGTAATTGCAAAGGCAATCTAAATGCCAGAAAGCTTTTTTCTAGTTTCAAAAGAGTATCCAGAATTAGCAGTAGATGAAGTGGTAACGCTGGTAAAAATGTATGATAGATTTGCCAAGATCAAGACTATTTCCAATTTGATTCTAGTGCAAAGCGTTACTCCATGGGAAAAAATTGCAAGGCGAGCCACATTTGTAAAAACTGCAGGACAGTTATTACGCAAAATGTCCAATGTTTTCTTTGATGAGAACAATTATTCTCTCCTGTTTGGCGCAAAGTCATTCATGTGTAAGGCAATCAATCTCTCAGACAAACCAGTAGACATTCCGGAAATAGAGAGATCATTGGGTAGTATGGTCTCTACTTTTTGCAACGCCAAAGTATCTCTAGAAGACCCAGACGTTGTGATTTACATGATTTTCACAGATGAAGAGAATTTCTTTGGATTTGCCACTAAATTCGAGCCTGCTAAACGACCTGAAAAGCTCATAAAATTTCATCACGAGTTGGATTGGAAGCTTACCAGAGCCATGATAAATCTGGCAAAAATTCACGACGATGAATCAGTCTGTGATCCATTTTGCGGAACGGGTAGCACATTGCTTGAGGCACAATCCATGGGAATCAAATCAATTGGAATTGATTTTGATGAGAAAATGTGCAAAATAACAAGGGACAATCTCAAGAAAAATGGATTTTCTGGTGAAGTATACAACCAAAATTATGATTACATGAATAATCTCAGCTTTGATGGAATTGTAACTGATCTGCCATATGGTACAGCGTCCAAGGTTTCCGAGCCACCAAAGAAAATAATGAAGAAATTTATCTCAAAGATGCCAAAAAAGGCAAAATTTGCCATCATGTGTAAGAAAGGCCTAGACGATGGAGTCAAGCTAAATCTGACAAAAAAATATGAAATATACAGACACAAGAGCCTAACGAGGATGATTCTGGTAAAATGAAGCTAGTATTTTTGGGAACGTCTGCGGCGCAGCCAACAGAAGACAGAGGATTATCATGTATCTGCCTTGAGCGGGAAGGCGAAATTCTGATGTTTGATGCCGGAGAAGGTGCACAGATGTTATATTTGAAATCAGGCCTTGGATGGAACAAGAAAATGAAGATCTTTGTAACACACATGCATGGGGACCACTGCATCGGTGTTCTTGGACTATTGCAAACCATGACATTACAACACAGAACAGAACCTATAGAGATCTACGGCCCAGATGGAATCGAGCAATTTATTGGAGAGAATATTAGAATTTTGCAGTTTGGCCTGTCATTTCCTGTTGTCATTACTGCAGTAAGTCCAGGCATGATATGCGATGAAAAAACATACCTTGTGCGTGCTCAAAAGGCAGAACATTCCGTTCTGGCGTTCTCTTATCTATTTGAGGAGAAGGACAAGTCTGGAAAATTCGACAGGGATCAGGCGGTAAAGCTTGGAATTCCCGAAGGCCCACTCTGGCATGACCTGCAGACAGGAAAAGAAGTCAAAGTTGGCGGTAAGACATTTACACCATCTCAGGTGGTAGGTGAGAAAAGACCTGGCAAGAAAATCGGGATCTCTGGAGACACACGGCCTACCAAACTATTAGAAGAGTTTTTCAAAAATTGTGACTATCTAACATTTGATTGCACGTTTTCTGACAAGCTCAAGGACAAGGCAATAGAAACCAATCACTCTACTGCTAAAGAAGCTGCAATGTTAGCTAAAAATGCAAATGTATCCAATCTAATCTTGACTCATTTTTCTGCAAGATACAAAGATGAGGTCGAGCTGATCCAAGAAGCAAAGATGATACACGGTTCTGTTATTGCTGCAAAAGATCTACTCGAAGTTGAAATAAAGTAGTATTTCTCTAGGTTATCTCATAATTACCACAGTATTATCATGTTGGTGATAATTTTTTGCATGGCTCACAAAGTAGGTACAGCTGATGAATACGAACCTGAATTTCAAGAGTTTATTAAAAAATATGTCAAAATTCAACAATGTGCACCTTACAACAGTGGGTACATTTTGGTTGAAAAGAAGCACAAAAATGATGCTAATAGTTCCAATTCGTACAAATCAAATACATTTTGGGGCTGTTGCTATAACATTCTAGCCAAAAGATTGTGTTAAGATAAGAGATGACATAAGTGATATTGTAAGAGGAAGTTTTTGGATTTCAGAGCTAGTTTTAAGAAAAAAATGAATTGAGGTGTGATTATTTTACAGTCAAGGGTTCATTTGGAGATCATTACAAGTATTATTTTGTGGGTGATTTTTTTGTGCAAGGATTTGAAAGACAGTTAATCCTTCAAAAAGAGTCAATTAACAGTATCTGAAAATAAATTTGTAAAATGTTTGATTCCCTAGCTAGACAAATTAAGGACGCAAAGAAAATAGTCTTTGTCACAGGGGCTGGCATATCACAAGAAAGTGGAATTCCAACATTTAGGGGAAATGACGGCCTTTGGAGAAGATATGATCCGATGCAACTTGCAACAATTGATGCATTCTATGAGGACCCAAAGTTAGTATGGGAATGGTACGAGGAAAGAAGGGCAAACATTCTGGCCGCAAAACCAAATGCAGGCCATTTTGCAATATCTGAGCTTGCAAAATTCAAAGAGGTAATTGTTCTGACTCAAAATATTGATGGACTACACCAAAAATCCGGTAGTAGGAATGTGTTGGAACTGCACGGGAGCATCATCCGCATAAAATGTACCGTTTGTGATTTCAAGGAAAATATTGCAACGTCATTTGACTCTCTTCCACCAAAATGCAAGTGTGGCAACATTTTGCGCCCAGATGTAGTCTGGTTTGGCGAAGGCTTGCCTCAAGATGTTTGGGGAGAAGCCATTTTCCACGCACAAACCTGTGATGTGATGATAATTGCAGGCACGTCTCTGGTGGTGTCGCCTGCAAACACTTTACCGCTATATGCAAAGCAAAACGGAGCTGTGCTAATTGAGGTGAATCCGGAAAAAACAGTAATGTCATCGGAAATGGAACTGTTAGTGAGACAGACATCTGCTAATGCCCTACCAAAGCTGGTACAGCTAGTGTCTACTGGCTAAACACACCATAAATGGTGTTTTCATTATTTCCCTGAGGATTATACACTGACGAATTTACTGTGCCATATTCTGTATGTTCCACTATCATTTCTATTATGTGTGGAGCATCAGAGACATTATCGACACTTGTGTCAAACTTTGATGCAAAAAACTCTCCAGAGAATAATTGCTTTTCAGTATTGCTAAGCGTCACTGTGACTTTGAGTGTCTTACCAGAAGAGTCCTCATAATTGATCAATACGGTGTTGTCTTCATTTTTTGTAGCAGTTAATTTTAATATTTCAAAGATTTTGGTTTGCGGAGTTGGCTCCACTGTTATTGTTTGCTCACCTGTTATAGGATGAGTCAACACTGTTACCTGGACTGGTTTGTGTTTTTCATATTGGCAGTCCATTAGAGTTATGGTGTGCGTCAGTTCTTTTGCTCCGTTGATTGTTTTTGCCATTTTAGGAACAGAAATGTTGCATGTTTTCTCATTCTCATTTCTTTCATAGACTTGGCCTGTGTACACTTCTTTTTTTGACGGAATGGTTAGCTGGTCTTCGATCTTTGGAATCGGGTTTAGCTGGTCCACATTTGGCACGACATTGCCAATTTTGTCGCCGACAACATCGGATGTCTTTTCTAGTTCATAGGAGACTCGTTTGATTGTTGTGTCCTTTAGTCCACCAATGTCTTCTGCTACTGCATTAATTGTGGGATTTACGTTGATGCCTAGCTTGTCTTGCTGGGAATAGACCAGAACTCCGGCTACTGACAAAATTATGCCTAGTAATAGTAGTTTTCCTATCAACAGGCACAGATAATGGTAAAATCATAAAAAATCAGAAAACAAATCCAATTGAGCAAATAGGGAAAAAAACTGACTAAGAGATAAGCCACTCTATTACGCGCTCTATATTCTTCGATGACAAAATAATCTTGATTGGACCCAAAGGAGATTCATCATCATGCTCACATACTGCAACATTATTTGTAAAGGCTGCTTGCTTGTTTAGGTAAAACCAAGTAGAGTTTCCCTCTAGATTTTCGTTTAGTATTCGATAATAGATCTTTTTGGTGTTGTGATTTGATATTGATTCATGAATTTTTGATAGTGATTCAAGCTCTTTTGCTGTTGCCTGTAACGAGTATTTACTTACCTTAATCTCTGCATTATCCAAAATATTGGATATTGCTTGCTCTATTTTGGTAGGATCTTCTGATGGATTAATGGAACAGACTAATTCTATTTTGCAGTCAACTAGAGGGATCATGCAAGCCACTTGGAAATGATTTGATAAGCTGTCTCAATTAGCTGATCGACTGTAAGATTGTTGTTAGATAGTGTCTCATCAGCGAGCGCAATAGAAGCTGATATTCCAACTCCTATCTCCCTGTTGTCTCGCTCATCAAAGCTTTGCCTGCTTTGTGGATCATCGGATCTGTGTCTTAAAGACAGAAAGGTGTAACGAGTGTCAGTTGATGCGTGTACTGCCAATAATTTTACGGTGGTAATTTTTTTTAGTACCTCGATTTCCGCATTGGAACGTACGCCGTCAATTAATACAACGTCGGATTTAGAATTTACAATTTGATCCTTGATTAATTCCGCCACTGCACCTTGGCCATTTTTTTCTCGCAACTCCAGCATGAGTTTTCCCAAGTTTTGACCAGTTGGCTCTAGGTTACACCTTCTTGCCTCTGCACGTACTGCATCACCCATGTTTATGCTAGTAAATCCCTTTTTTTGCAGGCCAGCAGAAATTGTAGATTTTCCTGCGCCAGGCATACCAGTCAGGCACACAATCAGCTTTGTCATGACTAATGTTTTTTGTGCCTGAGTATTGAATTTACCGCAAGCCATTAAAAAGACAAAGATGTGATTTCTCAAATGCGAACATTTGTTGCAGTAGAGATTACTGATGATACGGTTTTGGATTCAATCAGAAATGTACAATCTGAAATTAAAATTTCTGCAAAGCCAGTTGAAATTCATAATATACACTTTACACTAATCTTTCTAGGAGAAATAACAGAAGAAATGGCAAAAAAGGTTCAAGCTCAGCTGGATACAATCCAGTTTTCCTCATTTGATATTGGATTTATTGGAGTAGGTGCTTTTCCAAAGCCCAAGTTTCCGCGAGTAATCTGGATCGGTCTAGACCAAGGAGGGGAAAAACTTGTCGAGCTTGCCAAACTAGTAGAGGAAAAGCTAGCTCCACTGGGTTTCAAATCAGACAAGCCATTCAAGCCACATGCTACCATATTTAGAATAAAAAACAAGACAGGCGACATTACATCACAAATCTCAAAATACTCCTCTGTGAAATTCGGCGCTCAAAAGGTCTCTTCCATCAAGTTCAAGCAAAGCGTTCTTACACCTAGCGGACCAATCTATTCTGATATAGGAGTAATAAACGCAAAATGAACCATATTCTAAAACGGGCAGAAAAGTATACCATTCCATCAGAGAAGCTGCAAAAGCTAAAGGACGTAATTGTGGAGCAGTCAGTCAAGTTAGTACAAAAGGAGGCATCCAAGTATTCCCAGGTAACTGGAATAGAGATTGTTGGCTCTTATGCCAAGGGAACTTGGCTTCCAAAAAGAGCAGATATTGATATTTTTGTAAAATTTCATTCCGATACTTCAGAAAAAGAATTCATAGAGATTGGTAAAAAAATTGGATTTACGGCACTAAAACAATTCAAGCCCTATGTTAGATACGCCGAGCACCCTTTCGTGGAAGCGCAAATTCGTGACACCAAGGTAAACGTGGTTCCTTGTTATGACGTAGAGAAAGGTTCCTGGAAGAGCTCAGCAGACAGGTCCCCATTTCACACAAAATTCATGATAAAATCGTTAACTGACACAATGAAAAACGAGGTAAGACTGCTAAAGTCTTTCTTGAAGGCAAACGACATCTATGGTGCTGAGATTGCCAAGCAGGGTTTTTCTGGCTATGTGGCAGAGGTTCTAGTTCTGAATTTCGGTTCACTTGAAAATGTATTAAAGGAAATTTCGCGGCTAAAGGCAGGTCAGGTAATCGGAAAAACAACAAAGCGGTTTGATACGAAGATTGTCATAATTGATCCAATTGATGAGAACAGAAATCTTGGAGCCGCAATATCTAATGAAAATATTGGAAGGTTTGTTCTAGCTGCACGGTCATTTTTGCGCAAGCCGGCCTTATCATTTTTCACAATAAAGAGGAAAAGCGCTAAGATGGACACAAAAAATGTTCTGGTTTTATCATTTAGGTACAAGCCACGAAGTCCAGATATCATCTGGGGCCAGATAAAGCGAGCTGCAACATCTCTTGCCACACAAATGAATCAGGCAGGGTTCTCCGTGTTAAAGAGATCCGCTACCATATCTGAGAATAATATTGCATCTTTGTTGTTTTTATTACAATCAAAAAAGCTGGATAATCTGAAGACACGGCTCGGGCCAGAGTTCTTTGTATCAGAACATGTGGAAAAATTCATTGCTGCAAATAAAAAGAAAAGCCTGGCAATGTGGATTAATGATGATGGGCAGGTTTGCTCTCTCCAGAAAAGACAAAATACAGATGCGCAAAAATTCCTAAAATTACTCATCCAGTACAACATAGAAAAATCCGGAGTTCCTGCTGGCCTAAAATCAGAGATTAAAAAATTTAAAATCATAACTGCAAGTGCCGCAAAAGGCAAATCCATTAAAGAGGCTGCACGGGAACTCGTCTCAACGGATGAGACAATTTTTTCCAATAAGTGATCTAGTCAAGGAACCATATTCTGCAATACTTGGATATCCAAGGGCGACTAGGGCTCAGCTCCAATCAAGGGCAAAGGAGCTCAAGAGTCTAGGCATAGACGGAGTGTCATTTGAGGGTCCAATGACACTCGATAAGATTTGTGTATTGGGCAAGGGCTATGCAGGAATTGTGGTCTTGGCCAAGATAGGTACAAAAAAAGTCGCACTCAAAATCCGCAGAACAGATTCGCCAAGAAGAGACATGAAAAATGAAACCATATTGCTAGGGGCTGCAAACAAGGTAGGCGTAGGGCCCAAACTAATAGCTAGCGGCAAGAATTTTGTCGTAATGGAGTTTTTGTCTGGTGTCAAAATCTACGACTGGGTTGCCGAGCTAAAGGGTAAGGGAAGTGCTACAAAGCTAAAAGATGTCATAAAAAAAGTTCTGACTGACTGTTACAAATTAGACGAGGCTGGTCTTGACCATGGGGAATTGAGCAACATAACAAAGCATGTCATTATAGGTAAAAGTATTACTATGATCGACTTTGAAAGTGCCAGTTTAGACCGTAAGACATCTAATGTTACGTCAGCTTCCCAAGCAATCCTGATTGGCTCGGGTCTTACAAAAATGGTAAATAGAATTTACAAGCTACCACCAAAGCAAAAAATTATTTCTGCTTTGCGAGATTACAAGGAAAAAAGAACTAGGCAGAGCTTTGATGATGTACTAGGAGTTCTCAAGTTGGTTTGAGAGCTGCACAAAAATCTCAAAAAAGACTTGAAATTAGCCAAAGTAATTGATTAAGTAGAAAAATATAATCTACCAATTATAAAAAATCCGTACTAATCATTAGTCAGGTAATCATAACATAGCAGCTCGCTGGTAATGAAGCTGATTCCATTTCCACAGATTTAGAGAAATTTTTGGTAGATTTCCAAAACTGGCTGATGTTCTAGAGACATCTGATATCAAGCTGTGAAAGACCAGTTTAGCGTACGTGGCAGTCTCATATCAAGGATTTGTCTAGTATAGTGGAATCTAAGGATCTTAGATTTTCATACGTGAAAAATCTCAATGATGAAGTAGTTGTACATCTAACAAAAGTTCAACTCCGGTAGGCATGTTGGCGATAACCTCAAACGCCTGTTAGATGTACCATTGTATAGCTATTACCCAATATGTTGTTCGGAATGGACGTAAACGATAGAAAGTTGAAATTTTTACAAAAAATGGGGCCGGTGAGATTTGAACTCACGATCTCTAGCACCCCAGGCTAGCATCTTAACCAAGCTGGACTACGGCCCCTAAAAAGCTAGGCAAGACGTGAAATAATTAAATCCTGACGATACCACCAATAACAGATGAAAATCTGCTCTATTTGCAAAAAGATCTCAGGCACTGATCAAGATCACCTAGACTGCCAAGAAAAACTACGAATAGAAACAGAGGTAGAAGACTTCAAGAGAACCATCACAGAAAAGCTAGATTTTATGAAGAATGTAGACAATGTCAGCTCTGATCTCAAGGCACTGCTTGGCCACATGAGTAGAGAAAAGACAAAAGAATCATAGCCATTCTCAGTAAACTCTTTTGATGTTAATGCTTCAACCAAGTCCATCAAGAAATAGTCTTTTTTGTCTACAACATAATGGAACAATCAAACAAATTATACGAATTTTGTTGGCAACTGCTCATCCCCAAAATCCGCCGCCTAATATGAGAATTTGTTACTTTATCGTTCTTGCGTGGTGGGCCTAATCAAAATTTCATTGACATTCATGTGTGGTGGTGACTCGACTGCAAATAATATAGCATTTGCAATATCTTCTGCCTGTAGTGCGACCATTTTCTTAGCTGATTCGACAAATCCCTTCAAAGACTCATCGGTAATGGTGTCGTTGAGCTCTGTTGCAACAACCCCTGGCTCTATGGAAGTAACGCGAATGTTGTACCTGATACTAAACTCTTGCCTTAATCCTTCAGAGAACGCAGCAACCGCGTGTTTTGTTGCGCAATAAACCGATCCAGCAGGAAATACAATTCTTCCGGCAACCGATGACAGATTCACAATGTGGCCGGACTTTTTTGCAACCAAATGCGGAATCACAGCACCCGTGCAATACAATACACCCTTGATGTTGACGTCAACCATCTGATCCCATTCAGAGACTTTCAAGTTTTTAAAAAAGCTAAGAGGCATCAAGCCAGCATTGTTAACCAAGATATCGACTGTTCCCCATTTTTGTATCACCGCATCTACAAAGGAATCGCAGTCTACCTTTTTTGTCACATCAAGTTTTTGCATAAAGACCTCGCCGCCGTCCTTTTCAATTTGTGATTTTATCTGCTCTAACCTGTCTGTTCTGCGCGCACCAATTGCTACCTTGGCGCCTGCCTTTGAGAGTGCCCGAGCGGTTGCCTCGCCTATTCCGCTAGATGCACCAGTAATAATAGCAACTTTACCTTCAAGCATGATACCATTTTCTGGATGATTGTTTTATGTTTTTAGTTTATTAGAAGTTCCACAATAATAGCATCATGAAGAAAGTAAATTGCACTTATTGCGGAAACGAGACAGACCTCCCCTTTGAGTGTAATTACTGCAAAGATGAGTTTTGCGCAGAGCACCGACTTCCAGAAGAGCATAGATGTGTCAAGCTTGACTCAATTCGCGCAAAACGCTTTGGTGAAAAAAAGATAATCCGCCAAAAAAAGGGTTTTTTCTCTACAATATTTGGAAAATAATTGTTTTAATTCTTTGTTCATTTTTCAGAACTAATTTTTGAAAAAACTTCCATTATTTTCCATTTTAGCCTATAAATGAAATCTAGTATATTGACTTGCCCGGTTTTATTTTGGATAGTCTTGCCTGATACAATAACGCAGCAGCTAGCGCAAACAAAACAAACGCAGTAAGCCAGTGGGCAGTAATTAACGTAATATACGCGACCCCAAACCCAATTGATACCATAGCCTGCGATGCAAGCTTGATCCAATTTTTGAGCTTGATTACGCGAAATATCATTTCTATTACAAAGAGCGCGGCAACAGGATACACAGTCAGTAAAACAAAGTCAATTACGTCTACGTCTATGTGCGACATTAGTCCACGCTTATCTTTATTGTGATGTTCTTGGCAATGAGTGCCTGGGCATTCTCGTTTGGAATTATTGCAATTTCCTCTGCCTTGTACGGGCCATATTTGGTAAAGTCAGCACCCACAAACTGGTCGAAGTCCTTGAGAAACCTAACAGACACTGGCTTGGTCTTGTGTTTTTTTGACACAGATTCTAATAATTTGGTCCTGCCGTTCAGCGTTGCAGACAAAATCATCTCTTTTCGCTCCAGCTGGTCCTGCGCTGATTCAATGATGTATTTTTCCTCATCTAATAGATTAGTCAGGTTCAAGCCCCCATGGCTTACCTTGCTTATTCTAGTCTTGACTAATAGTGTCACTATATTGGTAATCATATCTACGAGTCGGGCTTTGATCTTGCTTTCAATTCCATCATATCCTTCGCTTTTTAGCTTGCCAAGGTATCCAGAGAGATTTCTATAAAATTGCGGCTCTAGTTCCTGCACTGTGTCATTTTCTATTTCCCGAACCAGTGTGGAATACAACAGGTTTAGATCAATTTTTTTTGCTTCCGACATTTGTTATCTAGGGCCCATTAGGATATTTAGGTTCATAACTTTTCATTCCTGTTTTTGCTGTTTTGGTTAGTCAGACAGACATTACCCTCAGAAAAGCCAAAAATTAAGCCTTAAATCCAAGGCGCATCCGATTGAAATCTGAGGGAGCAAATTGCCATACAAAGTATTTCACGGCGAAACAACTCAAGTCAAGTATTCCCCTGACGAGGTTTTTTCAAAAATAAAGCACGAAAATATTAGATTCATCGATTTACAATTTTCAAGTCTAGTTGGAAGATATCACCACACGACAATTTCCGCAGATACATTTACCCCGGACCAAATGAGGGATGGTCTGCCAAAGCTCGACGGCTCGTCCATTGTTGGATTTACCAGTGTTGATGATTCAGATCTGGTCCTCAAGCCAGACCCGAACACATTTGCTGTAATTCCATGGGTCACTGAAAAAAAGACAGCGCGACTAATCTGTGATGTGTATTGGGGAAAAGGTAGGGGAAGACTAGAGCGCGATCCAAGAGCAATTTCGCAAAAGGCAGAGGAATACCTCAAGACACAGGGTTTTGATTTTAGCTATTGGGGCCCAGAAGTAGAGTTTTTCGTATTTGACAAAGTTCATTGGGATGTTCTGACTCCATACAAGGGTCAGTCCTATTCCATAGAATCCAAGGAAGCACCGTGGAGTCAGGAAGGAACTGGCTATCCAATGGGATTGCAAGAAGGTTACTATCCAAGCACACCATCAGACACGCTAACAGAATTTAGAAACGAATGCGTCGATGTTCTAAATGAACACTTTGGAATTTTGTGCGACAATCACCATCACGAAGTGGCAACTGCGGGACAGTGTGAAATCGATATCAAATATGATTACATGACAAATGCTGCAGATGGTGCGCAGACATACAAGTATGTCGTTAAGAACATTGCACAAAAGTTCGGCAAAGTAGCTACCATGATGCCCAAGCCCATATCCATGGATGCAGGCTCTGGTATGCACACAAACGTCAGCCTCTGGAAGGACGGCAGAAACTCATTTTACGATAAGGATGATAAAAACGAGATCAGCCAAATCGGCAGATATTTCTGCGGAGGAATCCTAAATCACGCAAGGGCACTCTGCGCCATAACAAATCCATCTACAAACTCGTACCACAGGCTGGTCCCAGGTTATGAGGCACCAGTGTATATCGCGTGGAGTCCAAGTAACAGATCAGCTGCAATTCGTGTGCCAGAGCATTTCAGGGGAGAAAAATATGCCTATCTAAAACGATTCGAATACAGAGCTCCTGACCCATCATCGAACCCATATTTGGTCTTCTCTGCAGTATTGGCCGCAGGCCTAGATGGAATAAAGAAAAAGATGGATCCAGGTGACCCAGTTTTAGAGAACATTTACCACATGACAAAAGAGGAAAGGATGAAACGTGGAATCAAGACGGTTCCAGCAAATCTGGGCGAGGCAATAGACGAATTGGAAAGTGACCGCAAGTTCCTCAATCCAATTTATTCTAATGATGTAATTGATAAAATCATAGAATTAGGCAGAAAGGATCATCGTGAGATCTCTATTAGACCTCACCCGCATGAATTCTATCTTTATTTTGACGTTTAGACTAGTGGTCTGCCAGTAAGTTGAAGAATAAAGAATAGTGAAATAGC